>DATNLB010000206.1:0-2521 GCA_035603095.1 Candidatus Acidiferrales bacterium | reverse complement strand
CAACCGGCAGCCACGCGCGCAACTGGATCATGCGTGAGGCGGAGCTTCCGGCCGTCCTGTTCCTGCACGCGGAATGAAGGCCGGCTCGCAGGCAGCCCAAAGTGCCGTCTACCAACAGATTACAGTAACGCATGTAGTTCTTGACAAGACGATTACGGGGTGATAGCGTAATCGACGTAGGAAAGTGCGCCCCGACGCCAGTCGGGGCTTTTTCATTTTGGGGCACGATATGTCATACCCTTCTCGTACCGCCGCGATCCTGCAGACTTGTTAGCGGAAGGCAGCACTACGTCCCACTGTCGCCCTGAAATTGGCTGCGTATATATCGATTATCAATATACACCTTGACGAAAAACGATATGTAAGTTATCGTTATTCAATAATGCGATGCGGCTCTTCCTGAAGAGCTAAGGAGACTGTCTCATGACCAAATCCTACCCTGACACTCTGATGTTGTCGCGGAGGGTCCTCCGGGTACTGATCAAGCTGAACCTGCTCATGGGCGCTCTCATCTTGGCGTTGCTCATAGCCAGCCTGGTTGCCGAATCTTGGGTCATGAAAGCACTTGGTGCACCGCCCGCGCCCGGCAATTCGATGTTGTTCCTGGGTATGCGCCTGATCATGGTCATCGGCATCTGCTCGGTTCCCATTGTGCACCTCATTCTGGCGCGGTTACTGACTATCGTCGAGACGGTCAGCGTCGGAAACGCCTTCGTTATGGCGAATGCCGTCCGCCTGAAGACGATCGCCTGGGCGATCCTCGGCCTTGAGATTCTGCATTTCACCGTCGGAGCTATTGCTGAGGGCGTATCGACGGCCGCCGCGCCCCTCAACATCAGCTCAGGCCTCTCCCTGACGCGTTGGCTCACGGTGTTGCTGCTCTTCGTGTTGGCGCGGGTCTTCGAGCAGGGCGCGCGCATGCGCGAAGATCTCGAAGGCACGGTCTGACCATGCCGATTATCGTCAAGGTGGACGAGATGCTTCACGAGCGTCGAATGACGCTTACGGAGCTGTCCGAGAGAATCGGAATCACGCTCGCCAACCTGTCGATCCTGAAAACCGGAAAGGCACGCGCCGTCCGGTTCTCGACGCTCGAAGCCATTTGCGAGGCACTGCAGTGCCAGCCAGGTGACCTGTTGGAGTTCAGCCCCACACAGGGGAAGGAAGCCACATGAATGCAACTGCAATGTTGGGGCGACTGGAGGAAACGTCGCCACGTCTCAAGGCCAGGATTGCGGGTGTGCTTTGTCTCCTGACCGTACAGACAGGACTCACTTGGCTCTCAATGACTGGACACTTCAGAGAAAGGGAAACTTCCCGTCTGTCCCCCTCCGTCAAGCTCCGACTATCTTTCTTCACATGGCGACAACTCGTTCAAAGTAAAACGTCAGCGCTCATCCTTGGGAGTAGCAGCCGTCCCGTCCGACCAATGGCCGACTGGAATCATGAACTCGGTTATTGGCTCCGGGGCGCCCTGAAACTGTGGATTCAACATAACCGGGGAACCAGGCAGATCTGCACCCCAAACCTTGGGATCTGTTAGGGGGATGTAAAACATCAAATGCGGAAGCCAATGCCCGGCGGAGTCGTTTAGGTACCCTTGGCTCGACATCATATAGCACATTGCGCCCGGTTCCAGGGCTGGCAGTTCTTTCGTCTCGAATGCCTTGATACCATCGATAATCTGACCTTTGGACAGCCCAGCCAATACCAACTCCGTCCTCTTGATCGTGAGCGGCAAAATGGAACGCACTGCCGGCGGATTGAAACAGATCGGACCTCGCATCTTGGGGTTCCAGAACTGCGGGAAGTCAAATGGAGACATCCATGATCGCTCTACGACGCACACGAAACCGTTCTTGCCTTTGATCGCCGATTCGTAGCCACGTCGTCCGAGGACCAAGACGCCGGCATCGCCTGAGATGGAGTCCGGCGCAGCACTCCGCGCCAGCTTTATCTCCTCGTTGCGATCTGGAATCAGGTATTGTTCGAGCGGGACCATGCTCGGATACGGTATTTTCGTGCCCTGAGCTTTTGCTTCCCACGCCGCAACGAACATGACGACCACCGCGATGCTCGCTAATGCGCTCGTCCTTGTGCTTTTTCGTTCCATGACTTCTCCTGATTCTGAAGATCACAGCATCGGTGGGGGGCGGGGGACAGACGGGAAGTTCCCCTTTTCCTAGAACCACCAATCACTATTTGCCCAACCAGATAGTTCACATAAATATCAGAAAGTCCCGTCTGTCCCCAGGTTTCCTCAGGTTTCCCCAGGTTTCCTAAGCCTCCGCCGCCAGCCTTGGCTGTATCTCGCGCATGACGATCATCAAAACTTCAACTTCTTATTTCGGCTGCGCCAGCCCCGCAACAACCGCGGCAAGTTTATCGAGTATCTGATTCCAGCCCTCTAGTTGCCCGCTGTTTTTTGCGTTCTCCATGGTTTCATTTCCAATGAAGGTGAGTTTCGTCTGGCCGTTTCCAAAATCCTCAAAAATAACCACGTCGTGCGCATCGTCTATGG
>DATNLB010000366.1:0-11773 GCA_035603095.1 Candidatus Acidiferrales bacterium | reverse complement strand
CGCGAACGGCCTTCCTTGCGGGTTTTCCACGCAAAAGGTGATGCACGTTACTGTCGACGGCCTTCCGGTGCGCGCTATTTTTTCGGGCGATACGATCATTGATCCGGGCCACTGGGGAGAGCAAGAGTTGGGCCGGGCCTGGTGCCGCTATGTCGGGCAGGTTCGCGCCGCCGATCCAGAAACTCCACTCTATTGGTTCCTGATCTCGAAAGGGTACCGCACCTATCTCTATCTTCCAGTGTTCTTCAAAACGTATTACCCGGCTTGCTCGTGGCCCACGCCTGCGGCGGAGCAGCGCATTCTGACCGCCCTGGCGAGCGCCAAATTTCCCGATGACTACGACGCCCAAACCGGGCTTGTTATTTTTCCCGAATCGCGAGGCAATTTGAAGCCGGAGCTGGCTGTTGTTCCTCCGCATCGGTTGAAAAACCAGCATGTGCGCTTTTTTCTCTCGTCCAATCCTTCCTATTCGGAGGGCACAGAGCTGGCGTGTTTAGCCGAAATCTCGCCGGAAAATATGAGGTCGTACCCTGCCCGCATCCTGCTGGAGGAAGAATTGAAAACTGCCGGCCTTCAAGTTGAGAGCATCCATGCTTGAGAAAACCATGCGCGCGGCGGCCCACGTAGCTTGGATGGCCAGCTGCTGGTCGCCGCATCACACATTGCGCCGCGCTCAAGAAAATCCGGCGGCGGCGCAGGCTGCGCTGCTCGAGCGGATGCTGCGCGCCAACGCCTCTTCCGCGTATGGCCGAAAGTTTGGATTCAGCCGAGTGCGCAATACGCGAGAGTTTCAAAGCGCTGTTCCCATTGTTGGCTACGACGAGCTTCGGCCTTGGATCGAGCGCATTAAAGCGGGCGAGCAGGCAGTGCTGACTGAGGAGCCCGTCTTGATGCTGGAAAAAACGAGCGGCTCATCGACTGCGGCCAAGTACATTCCCTATACCTCTTCGTTGCGTCGCGAGTTTCAACGCGCCTTGGGAGCTTGGATGTTCGATCTCCATGCTCACCAACCAGCGATGGTCTGCGGGACCGCCTATTGGGCCATCACCCCCCTGGCGCGCGAGCCTGAAATCACTTCCGGAGGCTTGCGCGTAGGATTTGAGAACGACACGGAATACCTCGGCGCGGCAGAACGGTTTCTGCTGCGTAAAATCCTGGCTGTGCCCGAGGAAGTGGCGCAAGTTCCCGAGCTGGACACCGCTTTCTATGTGACCTTGCGGTTTCTGTTGCAATCGCCATCGCTCCGTTTTATTTCCGTCTGGGCTCCGAGCTTTCTCGCGATTCTGCTCGAACACTTGCACAATAACGCGGAGCGGTTGCTGGCCGATCTGCGTGACGGTGCGCTGCGACCCCCGGGGCAATTGCCGGATGCCATCGCGCCAGCGTTGCACCACTCATTGCGCGCCGATGCCGCCCGCACACGCCGCCTGGAACACGCGTGGCGAGAAAGCGGCACGCTGCGGGCGCAAGACCTCTGGCCAAACCTTCGCGTCATTAGTTGCTGGACGGATGCTTCCTCTCGTCCGGCCGTCCCCGCGTTACGAGAGTTGTTTCCTGGTGTGTCCATTCAAGGCAAAGGCCTTTTGGCCACGGAAGGCGTGGTCTCTCTACCGCTGGCGGATCACGGGGCATCCATCGCCGCTGCGACCTCGCACTTCTACGAATTCATCGAACAACCCGGCACACTTCCCCGGTTGCTCCATGAGCTGGAAACGAACCACGAATACTCTGTCCTCTTGACCACTGGGGGCGGTCTCTATCGCTACCGTCTGGGCGACCGCGTGCGCGTAGTGGGCTTTGCCGGGAACACTCCGTTGCTGGAATTTCTCGGCAAGGAGGACGGCGTCAGCGACCTGTGCGGCGAAAAGTTGAGCCCTGCGTTTGTTGGATCCGTCCTGGAAGAGCTCTCGGTTGAACGCGCGTACTTGTCGGATTTCGCGATGCTCGCGCCTTCCCAGCAGGAATGTCTGCGCTATGTTCTATTCCTGCAGGGAGCAACCTCAGAGACAGATTTGGCAGTTCGATTGGACAAGAAGCTCACGCAGAATCCCCACTACGCGTACTGCCGGCGGCTTGGGCAATTGGCGGCGCCGCGCATTTTCCAAATCACGAGCAACGCTGGTGAGTCCTACCTGCGACGGTGCGTCGGTATGGGCCAGCGCGCGGGCGCAGTTAAGGCCGTCGCGTTGCATCGCCTTACGGGCTGGGAGGACTTTTTCCACGGCAATTGGACGGAACATCGAGCCCAACAGGAGGTGAACGCGTGAGCGCAGCAACGGTCATCGCTCCCTCGCGCGCTCGCTTCTCCATTACTTTGGCGGAGCGCGGCGACGACGCGGAACTCCGCGCTCTGCTGCGCGATAACCCCATGAATGGCTCGATGCAAGTTACTTTCGAGCGCGAACCCGATTTTTTTGCGTCGTGCGCCATTCGTGGCAGCTTCCACCAGGTTGGTGTTGGCAGAGACCTAGAATCCGGGCGCATTGTGGGGCTTGGCACCCGCTCGACCGCAGACGCATTCGTAAACGGCCGGTCGGTTCACTTCGGCTGGTTGAGTGATCTGCGCCTTGAGCCCACCTACCGAGGGGGCACGCTAGTGGCGCGCGGCTATCGATTCTTACGTCAACTGCACGGCGATGGTAGAGTCGAACTCTACGGCACGGTTATTTTCCACGACAATCAAACGGCCTTGCGGACGATTGCTGCCACGCGTGCGGGCTTGCCTGCATATCACGACCTTGGCGTCATCCAGTGTTCTGGCATCAACCTGCGCCGCCCCAAGCCAACACTGACTGCGGGTTGCGACATCGTTCGCGGGGGGCGCGAGCTTCTGCCGGAGATTGTGGATTGTCTGAACCGCAACAACGCGCGCAAACAGTTTGCACCGCTTCACGATGTTGAGAGCTTTATCCGCGGCAATCGCTGGAAAGATTTTCAGCCCTCAGATTTTTTCGTTGCCCTTCGAAACAACCACGCAGTTGGGGTGGTAGGCCGCTGGGATCAGAGCGCCTTCAAGCAAACACGGGTGATCTCTTACTCAAGAGGCCTGCGTTGGATGGTGCCCGCGGCCAACGCGTTGCAAACTCTACTTGGGGCGCCCGCCTTTCCAGATCCCGGGCAATATGTGCCTTTTTTCTACGTGAGTTTCATCGCCATCGACCAGGACGATGCCGGAGTTTTTAGAGCCCTGCTCCGCCACGTTTACAACGACTCCGTGGGAAGCTCCTTCCGCTACGCCATGGTTGGTCTGCACGAACGCGACCCTCTGCTGGCTGCGATAAAAGATTATTCGCTCACCCCATTTGCCGGGCGGCTCTTCTGCGTTTGCTTTGCTGAGGGCGAGCACATGTATCGGACCCTTGATGGTCGCGTTCCCTATGTCGAGGCGGCGACGCTATGAGCACCCTCGCTGTGGCTTGCCTTCTTGAAGATGCCACCGTGGATCAGGGGAAGCGCTTCATTCCTGAAGAATTTTCGCCCCTGTTTTACACGCCGTCGTATCGAGCACTGACGGAGGAACAACGGCTTCGCTACAACCAGCTTCAGGCGCTCTACTTCAACGAGCAGATCATATTCTTCGAAACGGTCATTGGACGAAAGGTGCTGGAAGCCTTGCTGCGCGATCCGTTGCCACCGCAACTTACAAAAGGGTTGCGCCAGTTTTTGGAGGAGGAGCAGCGGCACACGGAGATGTTTCGGCGAATAAATCAGCACTGCGCGCCGCAATTCTATGGGGCGAGTCATTTCTATTTTATTCAGCCTCCGCGCTCATGGATGGCGGCCCTGAGCTGGGTTACACAGCACCCTCGCTTCTTCCCCATGTTTCTCTGGCTCATGCTCCTTCAGGAGGAACGATCGCTGTTTTACTCCCGGAGAGTGATCGCTCAACGCGAGGAGCTCGAACCTCATTTCGTCAAGATACATCGCACACACTTGGCCGATGAAGTGGGGCACGTGCGCTGGGATGAGCAATTGATAGAAACACTGTGGCAACGCGCCAACCCCGTTCTCCGAAAAGCGAACGGGAAATTACTTGGCTGGATGCTCGGTGAGTTTTTTAATGCTCCAAAACGCTCGCAACTAAACGTTGTTCACGAACTGACCGGCGAGTTTCCAGCATTGCGCGAGCTTGAGCCGGAGATGCAGCGGCAGTTGCTGGCCCTGTCCGAAGATAACTGTTATCAGATGTCCCTCTATTCGCGTGAAATCGTTCCCAGAGCTTTCGCGCGCTTTGATGAATGGCCTGAATTGCAATCGCTCAAGCTCATCGGCTATCGTCGCCAGCCGGAAGGGGCACGATGAATCGCTCCAATCTCGCAATACCGGGTCGGCTGAACCTGGCGATTGCCGGCGTACAACTTGTTACGCTCCTCTCGATCCTGTGGGCGGCCGGACAAGTCCACCAGTGGAGGTTCGTTTTTCTGCTTGCTGTGGCATACGGGATCGTCATGAATTCCGGATACGCGATGTTGCATGAAGCCGAACACAACTTGCTCCATGCCAATGCCATCGTGAATCAATCCGTGGGCGCGCTGCTGGCCCTGTTCTTTCCGGCGCCGTTTCACCTGATTCGGCAAGGTCATATCGGACATCACGTTCGAAATCGCTCGGACGACGAGGCCTTCGATCTTTACTTTGAGGACGAAAACCGTTTCTGGAAGTACGTGCAGTTGTACGGGACGCTGACCGGCATGTTTTGGGTGCTCATTTACTTCACGAATGTCGTCGTGCTGTTCAGGCCTGCCATCATCACGCCGCGCTACACGAGGTTCAATCGCCCAACCGAAGCATTTCTCGAGTCGCTAAACCCCAAGTACCGCAGAATTATTCAGCTCGAAGCGTTGGCCGTGATTGTGATGCACGCTGCGATGATTTATTTCTGGAAAATCCCTATTTTTCATTACCTCGCCGTGATGTTCGGTTTTGGATTTGTCTGGTCCGCCATGCAATACGCGCATCACTACGGGACCGTGCGCGAAGTCCAAAAAGGAGCCATGAATTTGAAGACCTTTGGAGTTCTGGATCGCGTATGGTTGAACCACAACTGGCACTTGAATCATCACATGAGTCCAACGGTGCCGTGGGTCCACCTGCCGACACTCTCCGAAGCGGACGAGTCGCGGGGTAGTTTGCTCAAAGCCTATTTACGCGAGTGGCGCGGGCCGCAGTTTTCCAATGAACACGTGGAGAATCGCTATGCAGGCAAAGTCATCAAGTAAAGGAGTTCGGCCTCCAGCGGCGGAGGCGTTTCCCGTCTATCCTGCCTCTTGGTATCTGTTCTGCGAGGGCAGCCAACTGAAGGACAAGCCGTTCTCCCAGCGCATCCTGGGTCGGCAGTTGGTGGCTTATCGAAAAGCGAACGGGCAGGTTGCCGTGATGGATGCGAACTGTGCGCACCTGGGCGCGGACCTCGGTTGCGGGAGCGTGGTGGGGGACACGCTTCAATGCCCGTTCCACAACTGGCGATACGGCGCTGACGGAGTCTGCACATCGATCCCGCATGCTGCACAGATTCCTGCCTTCGCCCGGTTGCGAACCTATCCGGTCGTGGAACGGCACGGCTCTGTTTTTTTCTTCAACGGCCCCGAGCCGTTGTTTCCGCTGCCGTTCTTTTTTGGCGTCGACCCAGGAGACTTTGCCGCAGGAGGGACATTTCGTTATGTGGCTGACTGCACTTGGTACATGACCGCGGCCAATGCGTTCGACATGCAGCACTTCCTGTGCGTGCACGGCCGTGAGTTGATTGATCGATGCCAGGTAGATTGCCCCGCTCCGTTCGCCCGACGTAATCGCTATCGAGCAGCAATCGTGGGCCGCTCAAGATCGGATGGCTTTCTACGGACTTTCGCTGGACCCACCGTGGATGTCTCAATCACTTGCTGGGGCGGGACCTATATGTTGATGACTGCGGATTTCAAGCGCGCCCATAGCTGCTTCCTGATCGCCACCCGGCCACTGGAAGGCGGCAAAACGCTTTGCGAAGGAGTGGTTTTCACGCGCCGCACCCACAATCCTCTAGTGCGCTGCCTGTGGCAACCACTGAGCCTCATGGTCCGCCGCTGGCTTACTTACGGATTCGTGGCCGATGAATCTCGGAACCTGCTAGGAATTCGATACAACCCGGCAACTCTAGTTGAAGGTGACGGCACAATGGCAGATTTTTTCAGCTGGCTTGCCCGGTTGCCGGCGCACCGACAAGACGTTCTGCAACAGGAAGTAAGCGTGCCTGCACGAATGGCGCAGGCCGCAAATTTTGGCTGAACATATGGAGAACCGCTATGCACGCAGAGTGTTCAAGTAGCCCGGTCCGGCCTCCAGCGGCGGAAGATTTCGCCGCCTATCCCGCCTCTTGGTATCTGTTCTGCGCGAGCAGGCAGCTAAAGGATAAGCCGTTCTCCCAGCGCATTCTGGGACGGCAGCTGGTGGCTTATCGAAAAACGACCGGGCAAGTTGCCGTCATGGATGCCAACTGCGCCCACCTGGGCGCGGACCTCGGCTGCGGCACCGTCGTGGGCGAATCGATTCAATGCCCGTTCCACCACTGGCGATATGGGGCGAACGGAGTCTGCACATCGATTCCGCATGCTGCACAGATTCCTGCCTTCGCCCGGTTGCAAACGTATCCTGTCGCCGAGCGCCACGGCTCTGTTTTTTTGTTCAACGGCCCCGAGCCGCTCTTTCCACTGCCATTCATTCTCGACGCCGATCCCGCGGATTTTGTTGCCGGAAAGACCTTTCGCTACGTGGCCGATTGCAATTGGTTCATGAATTCGGCACACGCCTTTGACACGCAACATTTTGCGGCGGTACATGATCGCAGACTCCTCGCTCCCCCCTCGATAGACTGCCCAGCCCCCTTCGCCCGCCGGAATAGCTACCACGCCGAAGTCATTGGGCAGACTATTTTTGACCGCATCTTGCGTGTGATCGCCGGACGCACCGTGAATATCACTCTCACCATCTGGGGAGGGAATATGGCCGTGATTACGGCCGCTTTCGACCGTGTCCGCAGCGGTTTTCTCATGGACATGCGGCCGCTCGAAAACGGTCAAACGCTGTGCCAGGGAATCATCTACGCCCGCCGCACTGGCAATCTTCTGAGGGCTTTTACCCCTCTCAACCTCTCGATCCGGCGGCTCTTCACTTTTGGTTACCTCGCGGACGAAGCTCGCCGTCTGCGCGGGACGCGATACAACCCGGCGAGTCTCGGCCCGAACGACAAGGACATGATCGAATATTTCCAATGGGCGGCGTCACTGCCGCAAATGGCCCCCACTCCTATCAGTCTAAGAGCGAAAGAGGATTTCGATGAAAAAACTGATCTCAATTTTGATGTTCCTGTCTCTCGCGGCTCTGCCAGTCTCATCGCAAGCCCCGCCGCCAAAGGATGAAGCGGTTCACAGCGAACTGCGCGCCCTGCGTGACGGCCTGATTGACGCCATGAACAAGGGTGACATCGACCGCGAGCTCGCGTACATGCACCCGAATGTCGTGGTCACCTGGCACAACGCGGAAGTCAGCCGCGGCCGCGACGGTGTGCGCGCGTACTTGACGCGCATGCTCAGCGGACCAAATAGAGTCGTTTCTCGCTATTCAGCAACTGTTGATGTCGACGAACTTACGGTCCTCTACGGCGGCAGCACCGGGATTTCCTTCGGTAGCGCCATCGAGCACTTCAAATTGAATGACGGCAGGATGCTTGATCTACCCGCGCGTTGGAGTGCCACGCTCGTCAAAGACGGCGACAAGTGGCTTATCGCCAGTCTGCATGCCTCCGACAACCTGTTTGACAACCCTCTTCTCGCGATCGCCAAGCGAACCGCGTACTGGGCGGGCGGTGTCACTCTGCTCGTTGGACTGATCGCCGGATTTGCGATCGGCAGACGCCGCAAGGGGGCATAATGAACACACAAATGACGCCGGCGCTGCTGGAGCCCTGGGCTCTTCCGACGGCCGGCAAAATCCAGGAAATTGCCACGCGCGAAGGGATTGACGCCGCGACGACCCAGCTTTACCAAAGCGTCTCGGAGTCACCGCAACACGGCGCATTTATCCGCCGCGTCGACGAGATCTCCACGCGAACCCCGCCACGAAAGTGGCAGGCAGGAGCCCCGCTCATCATCGTTCCGGGCGCGTTCTACCGCGAGAACCCGCGCTCCGGCGCGGACGGCC
This sequence comes from Candidatus Acidiferrales bacterium, assembly GCA_035603095.1. Taxonomy (GTDB): domain Bacteria; phylum Acidobacteriota; class Terriglobia; order Acidiferrales; family UBA7541; genus Acidiferrum. Next base: position 3,601 of record DATNLB010000366.1, on the reverse strand, counting down.
GCCTCCTACGCGAACAAGCCGAGCGGCTCGATTGCCCGACGGGGATTATCCCTATCGTCAGCCGCGGCACATTAAAACAAAACGCCCGGATCATTTGTGACTGGCTTCTTGATCAAGGGCAGCCCGTCATTTTAGCCTCATTGAGCAAGGGCGGCGCTGACGTGAAAATGGCGCTGGCAGAGCCCGATGCTGCAGAAGCGTTCAAGAATGTAGCAGCATGGGTCAATCTCTGTGGGATTCTGAATGGCACGCCGATGGCCGAGTGGCTGCTCTCTCGAAATCCGGCCGCGCTTCTGAATCGTCTCTACTACACGTTTCGCGGCCAAGCCCTGGGATTCCTCCGCGACCTGGGTTATGGCCCTGGTCGACCGTTGGATTGTGCGCTCCAACTTCCTCACCACATCCGCATGGTCACCATCGCGGGATTCCCTCTTCGCGAACATCTATCCAGCGCTCTCGCGCGCCGCTGTCATCGCCGCCTCACTTACCTCGGGCCAAACGACGGAAGCCTGGTCTTGTCCGATGTTTGCGCTTTGCCAGGTCTGCTCTATCCCATTTGGGGAGCCGATCATTACTTGCGGCCCCAAACCGATGTCAACCAACTCGTTTTGTCCATCCTTCAATACTTAGACGAGGAGCTGCAGTGGCGTCTTTGCCCGCAATCGTAGAAATCGCCAAACCCAAGGGGATGGAGCGAGCCGTCCCGTTCCTGGCTTGGCCGGGCTGGGCGCAGCTTCGCTACGCTGTGCTGCTGTCCATCGCAAACACGCTTTGGTTCGTGCTGGTCTATGTCGGAATGGATGCACTCACCGCGCGGCGCACCTTGCGTGTCTCTGTTCATTTTCCGGCAGAGCTCGCCATCCCCTTCGTTCCAGCGATGACGCTTTTCTATATGTCCATCTACTTGCTGTTCTGGATGGCTCCTTTCGTCCTGCGGACGCGCCGTGAATTCCGAGCCTTGGTGATCACGCTGGCCTTCGCCATTTTCTGCGGCGGCATCGGATTTCTCCTTTTTCCCGCGGATCTGGCGTTTGCGCCGCCACGAGAGGAAGATCTGGGCATCTGGGCGGCCCTGTTTCATTTTGCCGACAAACTGAATCTTACCTACAATCTCTTGCCCTCGCTGCACGTAGCCTTTGCCGTCATTTGCGTAGCCATTTTCTCCGCTCGCGCCCCGCTAGCAGGTAAAGTGCTCCTGTGGTTTTGGGCGGCGATGGTCGCTGCCTCGACCGTTTTACTACACCAGCATCATCTGTTGGACGTAGCGACGGGGTGGCTGCTGGCTCTAGTTTGCGTAAGGTTAATCTTCGACCGTTTTCTGGCATCCGCCGCACTCGGGAACATCTGCCGCTGAAAACTCCCTGTCTCGTAGGAGATACATGTTGCTGCGCAACTTGTTACGCAAATTGATCTTATGTATTACCCTTGGAGTCGGCCTGGAATCGACATGACTTCACAATCTGCTGACCGCGGACGCGACTCACGAAGACATCGCACAAGGATGCCGTGGTCAGGGAACTGCCCAAATCAAAGACTTTATGCGAGTCATGATCGAGGGTCAGTCAGATCTCAACTGGCGCTTGACCACGGTCGTGGGCGCAGGGCCCGCCGTGGCCGCTGAGTAGACGTGTAGTTAAATTACCTCGACGGTGACATGATGACCTGGGGCAGAAGCGATCTTCCCATCGCAGGTCAGGAGGGGGGCATCAAGTAGTTCTGCCAGCGCGACGTACACGGCGTCGTAGGCCGTGAGGGTCGCGCGGAGCTCCCAGACACGTGGAATCAAGAAATCATGGGGATAACGATTTAGCGGTAGGTCGCCAAGATCCTCTAGCGCCTCTTGCCCACGCTGAGCGGCAATCGTCTTATCCCGGACATAACGGCGAAGCACCTGGGCCACCTCGATGTCGAGGAGATGGGGCGCGTGGAGCGGCACCCGCGGCGAAAAAATACGTTTGTCAATTCTAATTCCTGCTGGAGTTTGCAGAAGCCATTCGATGGCCGCAGACGCGTCCAAGATAATCATCGCGCTTCCCGCTCTCGGCGTACCGCATCGGCAGCGGACACAGGCGCGGTGACTCTAGCGCGGCGGCGCAAGCGTTCGCGTAGTTCCGCCATGGTGGGCCGATCGGCAAGGCAGCGAATCTCCGCCAGCAGGTAGTCCGAAAGGGACATACCCGCCATGGCCGCTTGCGCCTTTAGCGTGCGATGCAAGCCGTCGGGAACATTCCGAAGTTGAATCATTCGTGACATGTGTCGAGCATGAATACATGTTTAGCACATGTCAAGGAAAAACGCACTCCCCTCGGCACCCTACGACCCGCTTGCAATCTACATCATATCTAGATAATATCTAGGAATGCTTCGCTTCGAGTGGGACGAGAGGAAAAATAGGGGCAATCGGACGAAGCATGGAGTGTGGTTTGAAGAAGCTCAGAGCGCCTTCCGCGATCCGAATGCGCGCCTCTTCCATGATCCAGAACACTCAGAGGAAGAGGATCGGTTTATCCTCATCGGAGTGAGTTCAACGGCAAGACCCCTGGTCGTCGTTCACTGCTATAAGGAATCCGATTCAGTGATTCGGATCATTTCCGCGCGGAAGGCAACCAAGGAGGAGGTTAGATTTTATGAAGAAGGAATATGATTTTTCCAAGATGAAAGAACTCAAGAACCCGTACGCGGGCAAGAAACAAGCGGTGGGAATCAACTTGAGTCCGGAAGTCGTGGACTACTTCAAGGGATTGGCGGATGAGACAGGACTTCCTTACCAGAAGTTAATCGACCTTTATCTTCTTGACTGCGCGAAAAAGCGCAAGAAACTGACAATGAAGTGGGTGGCGTAGATTCTTAAAGGTGAAATTCGTCTTCCGCAGCTGCATTACTCGCATCCAGTAGGCGGCCTCGCTGACGTCGCTTGCCGATGGCCATCTTTTTGGAGCAACTTTGGAGCAACCTAAGAACGGCTTGAAACTAATAAGCGCAACCGAAGCAACGACTTAGATTGAATTTACGCTTGCTTTGCAAGCAGGGGGTCGCCGGTTCGATCCCGGTCACGTCCACCAACCATCTCCGCACAAGCAATCACTTGTTAATTTGGCCTATGCGCGATTCCCTCAAATTGATTCCATTAGGTCCAACAAGAAGCGTTTCCACTCCTTCAACTGCTCGGTGCTGCTCCGCTGGAATCGCGCGGAGATAAATCTGTCGCCTGGCCTCACGCGAAGAGTGACCACGCAACGCCTGGACGTTACCAAGGAGATTTCCCGCAAGTGTGTATAAAAGTGAACGGAGCCTGTCCTTGTATAAAAGAGAACAGCGCACCCGCCTGACATTATCCAAAATGTCGTACTGGACAGCGAGAAAGAAAGAGATTTTCCGGAAGACTGGGCGGTCTGTTCATTAATTAGTCCAGGCAGATCATCGTACTGCCGCCATTCGCCATTGCGACGCAATTGCCATGGGATGGGGATCTTAAGTCTTTCAACAAGTTGGAACGTGGTTGGAGTGTCGGGATCGCGGGCATAACTCGCAGGAGCAAGGAATTGTCGAAATCCTCAGGGCGTGTGGGCACGGTGAGAGTCTTTATCGCCGACGGCAGTCG
>DATNLB010000781.1:0-2130 GCA_035603095.1 Candidatus Acidiferrales bacterium | reverse complement strand
GATCAGCTCCAACACACCGGCGCCGCCGTAGCCTCTGAGGGCTTTTGCAATCGGCGGTGTTTCGCCGGACTGCACCGCCCACAACGCCACCCCGAAGGTACGGCGCACGCGCTTCGCGAGTGCGCGCACGTCGCGGCGGGTGGATCCAGACCAGCTCTTTCACGACCTCCACCATCTATATATAGGGTCTTCTCCCGATCGAGTGGGTGATTTTTCGGCATTTGGACGCGATGGCGTGTTTGACGACAACACCTTGGCTGACAGGTGATCGCTGTTGGGTGGTAGCTCCGCGACGGGACGAGTACGCGCGTCGATCGGACTAATACGGGAGCCGAGGTTGACTGATTAATCTGCCATCAGTCGCCCCATTGTCTCCCCTCGAGCCTATGCCTGTAAAGTCTGGCCTTTCAGGCCACCGCCTCCGGCGGCGTTGGACTTGACAGGCATAGGCTCGAGGGGAGTTCGGTCCCCCATGAGATGTTTGGCGGATTGTCGCTGGACTTCATCATCGCGCCGTTGTCCTGTTGTAAGCAGGTTCAGTTTGTTAGATTTCCGGCAGCATGCAGCTGAGTACTTTGAGTCTGAGGTATTCCTCATCACGTAACCCGTAAGCCCTGCGCTGGAACACGCGGATCTTGTTGTTGAGACCTTCGACAAAGCCCAGTGGCACTTTGTTTTCTGGCTCGCAATAGGCAGCGATCCCATCCCAATGGGCGTCGATCATCGCGGCAAACTTCTCATATGGTTTGAGGCGCTGCCATTTGAGTTGATCGCGCCAGTTCTCGAAGAACTTTCGCGCCCAGGCCTGCCTGTTGTAGTCCCAAAGCTGGCCAAAGGACTCCTTCAGCACGTAGGCGGTATTGAGCCGCTTGTTGGCAGCCAGCAGAATCTTAAGGTTTTTTCGAGCGTTGCCCTCCAGGTTCTCCTTGTGGGAAAGGAGTGCATACTTCTGGCCTTTGATGAACTTGCGTTTCTCCCCGTCAAGCGTGGCGTATTCTTGCTTTCTTACCTTGTCGAGCGCGTCTCCCAGATGTCTCAGAATGTGGAACTTATCGAATAGAATGGCGGCCTGGGGAGCCTTCTTGTTGGTCGACTTCAGGAACGGTTTCCACATATCCATCACTGCCAGACGAAGCCTTTTGCAGCGCCTCTCGCCCAAAAATGCGAAGAACGCATCCATGCTCTCCTCGGAACGGTCTTTGCCCCCAAACCAGATCGCGCGTCGCCGATCGAGATCGCTCACAACGATACGGTAGGTCTGGCCCTTGCGGATTGATATCTCGTCAACGCCAATGACCTTCGGCCTGGGCTGACCAGCGCGCTTGATCTGCTCGCGCATGTATTGCATCTCGAGTGCTTTGACGGTCTTCCAATCGAGAAGGTGTTCCCGGGCCACATCCCGAATCGTCGAGTGTCTGCAGCGACGGCCAATGTGGAAAGCAAAGCGTTTAGTGTAGAACGGATTATCAGCCAGCCAGTCAAGCCTCTCTTGCTTCACTCCTCGGCAGCTCCTGCAGTCGACCCGACGGTTGTGGAACTCAAGGAAGATGCGCGAACCTCCAGACGGCAGATCTCGGACACGGCGCAATTTACTGTCATACCAACCGCTCCGTACCCGGCCACAAACTCCGCACGTCGTTTTTTTGAGCGACGGGTCAGTCGGATCACCCGAGCGTTGGGATCACCAAACACCCCTCTAACGGTGAGAGCAGGGTGGAATCTGGGGAAGCGGTAGCTGTCCCGTAGGCGTTTCATCCTGATTGATTTTGGCATGCGCCCAACATGCCGTTAACTGGTGACAGTCAAGTTAACAAGAAAGCCTTTGGAATTGCTATCAACTCGCGAAAAGTAGTCCGTTTTCACCCACTCGATCGGGAGAAGACCGAATTTTCGTATGGGTGTCTCCGACTATTAGTTTCCGGTGGTCGGTTCGACCATCGGCTTATCCCTGGACCACCGCTGCCCGTTTGGAGTGGGTCGGTTGGTGCCACCGCTCGAAATTGCCGCGCGGCGCGTCTAGTGATAACTAGCGACATCTATCGCGAGATCTCGAAACCGCAAGCCCTGCCCAGCAAAAGAAATGGTCAAGAATGGCAGAACCGATTATTGCCCGAAAGGCGATCCTTGGCG
>DATNLB010000268.1:0-2691 GCA_035603095.1 Candidatus Acidiferrales bacterium | reverse complement strand
ATCGAAGGATTCGTTTTCCTGGAAGATCCCGAAAACATATTTTATCGCCGCGCGAAGGTGTTCGATCGTTTGTTCCCTGGAAAGAGCCGGCTCGTCGCTCTTCGTCCAGTCCCGGTAAAATGGCAGCACGTCGGATGCAGGATCGGATTGCAAGGTCACAAGTTGGGAGTCCGGGCGACGAGCCGGCTCTTTCCAGGGAACAAACGATCGAACACCTTCGCGCGGCGCTAAAATATGTTTTCGTGATCTTCCAGGAAAACGAATCCTTTGATCATTATTTTGGGACGTTTCCCGGCGCCAATGGAATTTACTCGGACGGCCAGCATCCGCGCACGCCCAAGGATACGCCAGGCGCCACCCAAACATATCAGAATATCGTGAGCGGCGAGACGGTGACCGTCGAGCCGTTTCTGATTGGTCCCGATCAAAACGCCAATGTGCTTGACAGCGTCGATCATAGCCATGTCGGCATGGCGAGTAAGATGCATGTCTCCAACAATACCGCCGCGATGGATCAATTCGCGTTCGCCGAATATACGCACTACGGGTCTAAGATCGATCCCGCGAAAGATGCGAAGGGTACCCAATTCGCGCGTCTCGTCATGTCGCATGTCGATTGCGATACCATTCCATTCCTTTGGCAATATGCCAGCCGGTTTGTTCTGTTCGACAAAGTTTTCGCGACCGAAGATTCGCCTTCGACACCAAACGCGCTTGCCTTGATCGCCGGTCAAGGTGGTGAAACGCAATGGGTGAAGCATGGAGCCAAAGGCCGCAACTTCACCATCGGCGCCCATTCAGGCACGACCCACGGCCCGCCTCTTGTCGAAGATCCGCAGCCCTTCTACGGCTCGGAGTTCGACGTCACGGAGATGAACCGGCAGCCCGTTGGCACGAAAGACCACCGCGCGGATAATTACATCTCCTCGAATCTCACCTTCGCTTCGCTGCCGCTGACCTTTCTCGGCCGGGACGTGAAGGCCGTGATGAGCCAGGATCTGGATAAGGAATATGATGAGCCTGATATTCAGCGGGACATTGAGTTTATTGCCCGGCTCGACGGCAACCCTGTCGCCTGGCGCTGGTATGAGGAAGGCTATGATCACGAGCCGACGGATTCCGGCGCCACCGCGTCGCACGACAGCTACGTCAGTCATCACGAGGCGCCCCAATATTTCGGCTATCTCGCGAATAATCCGGCCCTCAGGGGCAATTTCCGTGGCCTCGGCGATTTCTTCACGGATATGGCAACGGGCGCGATGCCGCCGGACGGCGGTGTCTTCTATATCCGTGGCGGCAGAGCCAACATCTTCAATCAAACGCCCTATGTCCTTCCCGGCACACCCCCTGCCAAGGCCCAAGCGATCGAAAAAATACGCGGCGATGACGATCATCCAGGCTACAGCGACCATCAGATCAGCGAAGCATTGACGGCGCGTGTTATCAACGCGGTCGCGAGCAACCCGGATATCTGGAAACAGAGCGTCATTATCCTAAGCTATGACGAATCGGATGGTTTCTACGATCACGTGCCGCCGCGCATTCTGTCTTACGGGCCAGACCATCTTCCGCTCGCGCGCGGGATAAGGACGCCCCTTATCGTGATTTCACCCTATGCGCGCGTGCATGCCGTCTCCCATGCCGAGGGGGACCACAATGCCGTGATCGAGACGATCAACGCGCTCTTTGGACTTCCCGCGCTTGCCAGTCTGCCCGATGAGGCGGATGCGCTCACCGCGGGCCGCGCGCCTGCGTTCAATGGTCCAAATGGTTTCGTTCAGAATTATCTTGGGCCGCGCGACATCAATTCGCCGGCCACGGATGATCTCCTGTCTGCCTTCGATCCGAAACGTTTGCTTGGGCTTGAGCCTCCTTTGCCCGCCAGCTATGCGAGCATCAGCGAGGACGTGGTGGGTAGCTTTCCGCATTACGGCGCACATGGCTGCGCCGCTCTGGGAATGACCACCGAGGACCGCCGGCAACACATCGAAAATAAGATTCCGCCCGGCTTTAATCCTTTGCCCTACACTTATCCTGCCGCCAATAAATAACGACGCTTGCGGTGAGCCTCGTTGCCAGAGTCCGCCGCCATCGGCTATTTCACGGTCATTCCATCATTGCGGCGCTTGACTGATTTTGTGGAACGCAGATTGTTCCTAATGACCAAAAGCTTAATCAAAAACGGTGGGCCGACCGGCACAGCGCAGGGGCCGGACGCGACGGAAAAAGCGCAAAAAGCCTTGCCGCGATACCCGCCTGTGCCGGTGTGATCAGCGCCGACCTTTGCATAAACTTTCAACAACGTGACAACGCCTGTTACGATCGATGGCGCGCATCTCCGTCATAACTCGTTCCATCGTTCGCGGTGACCGCCCTTCCGATTATGTACGGCCCCGGCGGGCGCGCGGCGTAGGATGTGCTTCGCGATGTCGGACCAATAGACCTCGATCTTTTGTGTCCGCCTAGGATCGCCCCCTTTTTTGGCTCTATCTATGCTCATGGGCTGGACGTTGACCAAAGAATACCGTCCGGGCCGAGGATCGGCCATTCGTCGACATCGAGGCGACCCCCCTGCTTCGATCGGCTACCGAAACTTGCCGGAATTCGTCCCATTCGTACTCGACCAGACGCTTGTCGACTTTGCCATCACTGAAAGCCGTACGGCATAAAGCGGCCTGCGCCTTAGCCAGG
>DATNLB010000410.1:0-7204 GCA_035603095.1 Candidatus Acidiferrales bacterium | reverse complement strand
TTCATCGTCAACGTCTTCCCGTTTCGAAACCGCGTCTCCTCTCCGGAGGCGTTCGAAGGGCTTGAGCTGGGTGAAGGGAAACCTTCACGCCCAGTTCTGAGAGGGCCGGGCGGCCGCAAGGCCGCCTGGCTACTCGGTAGTTATGGGTTCGTCTTTCGGGTTAGTACCGACAACGCGCTTGTATTGAGTGTCCGTCCAACATTCGGGTGGTCGACTAGCCGGAAGCAGCCGTCAATCTCTGACCTTGCGCGCTGGCCAAGCTGCGAGCCGAATCAGTTCCAATCTGAGCGGTAGAACTAGCAAATTCGGATGCTTGCAGGCCCCACGCAACCGTCCGCTTCATACTCGTGCGGCTAGTGAGAAGCTAAACTCTGTGGTACGCGTGGTGCAAACCGGGCCCCCGGCACTTTTTGCTTTTCCTTTGCCTTTACTGACGCATACGTCTTGGCAGACTGAAAGCGCGGAGATCGCTTCCTACAAGCCGACTTCCCAATACTGATCGCACGTGCCCCGAATGGAACTCAAGATCATTGGCCACAATACTAGATGAGACGGGCGTTGACAGCGGTGGCGGCATTCTCATGGGGGTTGCTCGTCGCTCGGGATGAAAAGGCATACCCGCATTCGATGTGAAGACTGGCCGCTAGCCGTCGCGTGGGTACTTGGCATCACGTAATTCTCCTGCGGACTTTCACGTCAGTGTTCAGTCGGGAGATCAGGCGTGCCGTCCGACCACTTGCGCACCGGAATCATGAATTCGGTCACTGGCTCCGGAGCACCATTAAAGTGTGGATTCAGCAGAACCGGGGAGCCAGGCATGCCTGCACCCCAAGTCATACTGTCTGTCAGGGGAACGTAAAACATGAGATGGGGATGCCAGTGCCCGGCGGAGTCGTTCAGGTACCCTTGCCTCGACATCATATAGGTCATCCCGCCAGGATCGAGCGCCGGCAGCTCCTTGTTCTCAATCGCGGCCTTGACACTCTTCTGGATTTCATCTTTCGATTTTCCAGCCAATACAAATTTTGTCCTCATCAAAGTGATCGGCAGCACCGTCCGAGCGGCGGGCGGATTGAGGCAGAGAGGACTCCGATTCTTAGGGTTCCAAAACTCGGGACTGTCGAATGAGCTCGTCCATGCGCGTTCTACGACGCAGACAAAGCCGTTCTTGCCTTCGACCGCAGTTTCATAGCCATGCCTTCCGAGGACCATAACTGTGGCGTCGTGGGAAATGGATGGCGGAGCCGCGCTCCGCGCCAAAGCTATCTCGGCATTCCGATCCGAGATCAAGTATTGCTCAAGCGGGGCCATGTTGGGATACGGTGCTTTAGTGTCCTGCGCTTGCTCTTGCCATGCTGCGCCCAGCAACACAACCAGCGCGATGCTTCCTAGTATGATCGCCCTGAGAATCTTTCGCTTCATTGATTTCTCGTGAGACATAGGATTCTCCTTGTTATACGAACCGCTGCGGCAAGCTTTCCTCCTCGTGCCGCTTGGCAAATACGTTGCTATCAATTAGTGCGGGATGCCAAGAAACTGGGGAGCCCGCAGGCCCCCCTCGTTCCACTTCTTCTTGATCCGTTGGCGCTTCGATCTACCAGCTAAACCTCACGCCGAGCTCCACCGTGCGGCTTCCGCCATTGAAGATGAATTTGTTGAGGAATTGGGGCGAAGTTACGAAAATGTAGCTCGTGTTCAAGGGGTTGGTGTTTGTGTTCTGATCGAGCGTCCCGTTATTGCTCGGCAGGCCGATGCTGTAATTCTGATGGTTGAACGTATCGAAGGTCTGGAAGCGGAACTGCACCGATGCGCGTTCCGTAAACTTCATAGTCTTGAACAGCGACATATTCCAGATATTGAGCCCGGGTGAGCTGACTGTGTCTCGCCCGGCGTTGGCCAGTGCGCCCAGGCCCGCTTGGACAAAGCGAGCGGTCGGGCTCACCGCCACATAGCCAACTACATGGCTTGAAGCGCACGCAAGGCTTGTCGACGTGACAACCCGTGTCGCTCCCCCCGCGCCATCATTGCAAACTTGTTGAACGGTTGTGGCGGTCAGGCCGAGGCCCGCTGGGTTAATGATTGTCCGGTCGCCCGCGCCATCACCGTTTGCGTTGGAGTCCACATTGGAGAGCGGAGTCACCGGTTGGCCCGACTGTGCCAGGTAGCTGCCGCTCCACTCCCAGTTGTGAGCTAGCCCGCGGACGAAACGGTTGTCGGAATGGACGTTCGGGAAGTCGTAGACCCAGGTCAAAGCAAACTTATGGGGTAGGTCCAGCGCCGAGCGTCCCCGCTCCGCGCCAAAGTTAAAGCCGTCTTGCGCTCGCCGCGGATTCACGCGGCTGCTAAACAGTTCGTTGGTGGAATTGTCGATGTTCTTCGAGAACGTGTAGTTCGTCCGGAAATACAATCCCTTCGCAAACCGGTGCATGAAGTCGACCGAACCGGCATGGTAAATCCCCGCTCCTATGGGCGGGTTTTCGGTGAGATTGCCAAAAAACCCTTCTGTGGCCAACGGCTGGAACAGGCCGTTCGCCAAGAAGTTTGCGAAATTTGCTCGTGTGCTAGCGGGTGCCGCGACGGTCGCAGGAATCGCCGATGCGCTAAAGTAAGTCGGGAGAGGCGCGATGCCCCCGCCCGGCACGTTGGGATCAAATGCCGAGGCCGAGTTCAGGCGCATCTGCACGGGCAATTCTAAGCTGCGCGTGCCTACGTAACGCACTTCAATACTTGTGTCTCGAAATAGCTCGTGCTGCACACCGAGCGACCACGTGATTACCTTCGGGTCCACCATGTCGAGGATCAATGCCTGCGTAGCTGCCCTTGCGTCAGCGGTTGTCGTGGGTGGCACGTTCACTTGCAGGAGGCCGCCGGTTTGGAGGAAGCCGGGGCCCGGGTTGCCGCCGGGGCCGGAGCTGCACCATGCTGGCGCGCCCGACAGCTTGCAAGTCAGCGTCGAGTTCTGTTCGGTCTGTAATTCCGGTGGCAGGCTGTTGATCGCAAAGTTGAGCGGGATGACGTCGTAGGCGATCTGCCCGCCTCCCCGGATGGACCACTTGCCGTGCCCTGTTGGATCCCAGGCAAATCCCACGTGCGGACCAAAGTTGTTAGTGTCGGATGTTGGCTTGCGGAAGATCAAACCAACCGCCGGATCATTCGCAATCGCGTTCAGTGCTTGTTTTCCTTCGTCACGCGGCACTCCGGACCATTCATACCGCAATCCAAGATTGACGGTAAGCCGCGGCAGTACCTTCCAATCATCTTGAACGAACCAGTAAACAGCTGGATTGTTGTTCGCCGAGCTTGCTGTTCCCGCGCCGCGGAGCGCTCCATTCGCGCCGTCGGGTACAAAGTCATTGATGAGCGAGTTGAGCGAGGCGTAGTCCCATTCGCCGCGCGCCCGCGGCAGAGAGGTTGTCTCCGTGATGTAGTTCCGCCCTTCGACTCCGACCTTGAACGTGTGCTTTCCCCGAATGTAGCTTACGTTCTCTACCGCCTGATAAACGTTCTGAACATACCCCGCCGGAGCGAGACTATAGGGTCCGAGATTGCTCCCAAAAGGATCGATTTCCACGTTCGGAAAATTCGAGAACTGGCTGGGGTCCACAAGGTTCGGCCCGTTTAACCGCGAAAAGGACAAACGAAAGTCGTTAATTACCCGGCTGCTAACCGTCCAGGCGTCTGTAAGAATGTACTTACGGGCGTCATCCGTCTGCAGGCCGGTAAACTGGCTCTGCGGCTGAATAGGGTTCACCTGTGGCAAGCGTTGCCGGTCATAAAGAACGCGCGCGCGGACCTGGTGTTTCCCCAGGTTCAAATCGCCGTTGACTGTAAAATCGTGTTCCCGGGTGTAGCTCGGAGCAACCCCCGCGAATGAGCCGACTGGGATGTTCTGCGCATTGCCATTCAAACTCACAGGTACCGTACCCTTGTCGTTCACAGGTGCGATAGGGAATTGCTTCAGAATCGCCACTACCGCCGAATCGGGATTGAGCGCCATCAACTGGGACATTCCGGTGGCTGTTGGCGTGATGACCGTAGCGCCCTGCGAACCCAAGCCTTGATTCTGAAATTCGTAGGCGCCGTAGATAAAGAATTTGTCCTTTAGGATTGGACCTCCAGCACTTGCGCCCAGCCGATTGTAGTCAAAACGATTCTTCACATCGGAAGGTGGAGTCGACAGGGCGGCCGCAGCGGCTATCTCTTGGTTGGTTGCCGCGTTCAAATCCCGGTTGCGGTTGTACTCCCAGCCCGCGCCATGCCAGCTGTTTGTGCCGGACTTGGTGACAATGTTGAATTGGCCGCCGGCAGAATGTCCGTACTCCGCGCTGAATTGATTCGTGAGCAGCGTGAACTCTGCGACCGATTCCTGAATCACGGGCTGCGTGGGACCGTTTGTATCCACCTTGTTGTCATCCACGCCGTCAATCGAAAAGCCGTTGAATCGCGGCCGTGTCCCGCCAATCGAGCCTCCCGAGCCCAAGACGCCACCCTGCTGCGTCGTTGTTCCCGGAGCGAACACTGCAAACTCCTTTACGTCCCCTCCTAAGGTGTTTAAGGGGAGGTCGTGAACCGCTTGTCCGCTAAAGGTGGAGCCCAGCTCCGAGGACTCCGTCTTCACGAGCTCTGCGCCCGCGGTGACTTCGACGACAGCGGTGGCGTCGCCGACTTCGAGCGTCGTGGCAACCTCCGCAACCTGGTTGGACTCCACCTGTACGCCCTTGCTCACGGTCTTTTTGAATCCTTCTTTTTCCACCGTGACTGTATACGAACCTACCAGCAGGTCCGGGAACACATACGTCCCGGCGCTCGAAGCCGTCGCCGTGATCCCGACACTGGTCCCTTCATTGGTCACCGTGACCTTGGCGTCCAGAATCACAGCACCCATCTTATCTGTCACCGTTACGCGCAGCGTTCCATCAAGCCTTTGCGCCATCGCTGGTGCGCTGCAAACTCCAGCGAGAATCAATGCCACAAATAGATAAAGAAAAAACCGCACGGAAGGATTTCGGCGGCCCTTAGACACACCACAGCAATACTTTCTCGCACAATTCATGTGCTCCCCCCCATTTAAAAAGACATCGATTTCGTTGCTCACCTGGCATTGCCGGAATCGATGCTATGTGACTTGGTGAGGCACGTTGGACTCCAACGTTTACGCAAATTGAGCGAGCTTATTTTTCAATGATTTACGTGAAGCGCTTCATGATGACTTATGAGTTTGTGGAGTTGAGTTAGTCGGCCTTCAACCCTATATCCCGGAGGCTTGCATCACATTTTCGAAACTCAGTCACGCTGGGTTGTGAAGACACACCAAAAAAAGCCGCATGGCCACGAATTCCAGATTCTGTAGATCCTCGCGATGCACAAGCTCGGACGTAAATGAAAAATCACTCTCATCGGAAGGCTCGCTCCGCGTCAAAATGCGAGTCGAACTGGACGCGGAACAATCTAACTTTGGTAGGTTTTCTGTAAGAAAAAAAGCGGCGAATCCCGAGCGCGTCGAATGCCAATGGGGAGCCAATTTCTTTCTCTATACTCGGCTCTCTCGATGTGAAACTGAGTCCCGCTATTCCGCGACGAAAGTGTCAGTACCAATCCAGAATTTTGCCAGGGACTTCAAACTGCTCTTGTAAGTACGTGACACCGTGTATTCCTTGCCTCCTTTGACGCGAAGCACGTACTCTCCCGTAGTCCAAGGCTGAATTTCTTCAACGAAGGAACCGTTCACCAATACGGAGCGGTGTATTCTTATAAATCCGTACGGTTTGAGCTTTTCTGCCATCGTGGAAATCGATTCTCGGAGTAGGTACGATCCTGAAGCCCGCTGCAACAATACGTAATTGCCTTGAGCTTCGATAATCACCACGTCGGCCGGATCGACAAAAAGGATCCTTCCTTTCGTCTTGATGGCGATTTTCGCTGACTTCGACAACAGTTCTTCCAGTTGAGGCAGTATTTTCACAAACTGTGCGGCCCGCTCGCTTTCCGTTCTGCGGATCGCCATATCTAGCGCTTCATGAATACGATTGTTTGAAAAGGGCTTCAGGACATAATCAACAGCATGCTTCTCAAATGCAGCAACTGCGTGCTGATGGTGCGCAGTTACAAACACAATCGATGGTATCGGTTGCCGCCGCTTGTTTAACCGGTCGGCCAGCTCGATTCCCGATAATTCCGGCATTTGAATGTCGAGCAAAAGAACGTCATAGGGCTTCTTTTGTAGTAATTCCAGGGCGTCAACAGCATCGTTCGCGCAATCGAGGGCTTGAATGTCGTTTCTCGCTCTCAACGCATTCTTGAGGGAGCTTCGCGAAAGTGGTTCGTCGTCGACAATCAATACCCGCACAATCTTTCCCTCCACTAAGCGTGTAAATTCGAGGCCAACATTTCTTTCATCGCCTCCTTCTGTTGACCGATTGCCGGCAACACAAGGGTCGCGATCGCAACGCCATCGCTGCCTTGGTCGAAGCAGAGTGTCGCCTCGTCCTCGTAAAGATGCTTCAATCGTGCTCTCACATTCTGGAGACCTAGCCCCATCCCTGCTTGCCGCTTTCCTCCAACGCTATTGCGAATGACTATCTCCAGCATGCCTCCCGCCCGCCGAGACGAAATTTCGATCCATCCTCCTCCGCGGCAGCAAGCCACGCCGTGGAAAATCGCATTTTCCACGAGAGGTTGCATGATCAGTTTTGGCAAGAGCAATTGCCGCGCGGCGGGGTCAATTTGCCAACGCACTTCAAGTCGGTCTTCCAACCGCATTTTCTCGATGCTGAGGTAATCGCCGACAAACTTCAATTCTTCATCGAGGCTAATGACATCGGAGCTCGCGCACTGCAAAGCAGTCCGAAGCAAGTGAGAGACCTTGAGAACCATCGCTTTGGCGCGCTCTTTCTCTGTATCAATCAGAGCTGAGATTCCCTGGAGAGTATTGAATAAGAAATGCGGATGAAGCTGACTCCTCAGGGCTTGTAGCTCGCTGGTGGCCAGCGCCTGCTGCAACTCAAGTTCCTGGTCCCTAGCCTGCTTAAAATACTCGTATGCATGCGCGGCTGCCAGAACAATTATGAAGTTCCAGATTATCTCGGCAAAAACGTCAAAACCTGTAACCAATGCGTGCAACGAGCGTTGTTCGAACTTCTGAGCAGGAACATTCCAAGGCGGCACTAAAACCCAACGGATGCTCACGCAGGCGATGATGTATAGG
>DATNLB010000679.1:0-2766 GCA_035603095.1 Candidatus Acidiferrales bacterium | reverse complement strand
CCGCCAGGGCCGCATGGTCGTCCTCGTCGACGACGAGGACCGCGAAAACGAAGGCGACCTGGCCATGGCCGCCGAAAAGATTACCCCCGACGCCATCAACTTCATGGCCAAGAACGGCCGCGGCCTGATTTGCATGCCTCTCACGGAGGAGCGCTGCGACGAACTCTACCTCCCGCTCATGTCGCCGATCAACACATCCGTTCACGGCACCGCCTTCACCGAAGCGGTAGACGCGCGCGTAGGCGTCACCACGGGAATCAGTGCTTCCGACCGCGCCATCACTATCCTCACAGCCATTGACCCCAAAACGAAACCGCAGGACCTCGCGCGCCCCGGCCACATTTTTCCGCTGCGCGCGCGCAACGGTGGAGTTCTCGTCCGCGCCGGCCAGACGGAAGCATCCGTGGACCTTGCCCGGATCGCGGGCCTCACTCCCGCGAGCGTCATCTGCGAAATCATGGGTGACGACGGCACGATGTCCCGTGTGCCGCAGCTCATTGAATTTTGCAAGGAACACAACCTGAAGATGCTCACGGTGGCGGACCTCATTCGCTACCGCATGCAGCACGAACGCTACGTCCGGCGCGTCGCGGAAGCGGTCCTGCCCACGCGCTTCGGCGACTTCCGCATGATCGCCTATGCCAGCGACGTGGACCACGATCAGCACGTTGCGCTCGTGCGTGGCGATCTGGAAGGCGCGGAGCCGGCGCTGGTGCGCGTCCATTCGCACTGCCTCACCGGAGACGTCTTCGGGTCAACGGCTTGCGATTGCAGCGAACTTGTCTCGCGCTCCCTGGCCGCCATCGCCAAGGAAGACCGTGGCGTCTTTCTCTACCTGCACCACACGGGACGCGGCTTCAGCGTCGAAACGGCCGAAGAGCCTGGCGTGCTCCCCCAGATTCATTTCCACAAGCGCGGCCAGCTCGATCGCGAGCCTGCGCGCCAGCGCATGGTCCAGCACGAAAGCGGCATCGGCGCGCAAATCCTGATTGACCTCGGCCTCAAGGACATTCGCGTTCTCACCAATCATCCGAAAAAAGTCGTCGCCCTCGAAGGCTACGGCATCCGCATCGCCGACCAGGTGCCCCTGCGCATCGAACAGCTCCGCCCCACTCACCAGACCCTGTGACTATGCTGCGCACTCGCAGTTTCGATCGGGGGCTGAAGGATCTCAACCTGTCGCGCTATCGGAGAGTGTGACGTGAAGACTACTCTGCGGAAAGGGCCTGTTCTAGATTCGCTCGAGGCTGTTTGCCCGGTATCTGGTTCGGGAAAGCGTTGCTCTTCGGCGCCGGCCTCCCAACCGTCAAATACTTGCGCATTTTATCGAGCCGCTTCGGCCCGAGCCCGCGTATCGCCAGCAAATCGTCCACGCTCTTGAAGGCGCCATACGATTTGCGCATTTGCAAGATCTTGTCCGCCGTCGCTGGCCCGATTCCCGGCACTTGTTGCAATTCCTCTAAATCAATAATAAGACAGAGACGAATCGCGCGGCTAACTCAGCCGCGCGCCCTGCGCGTCGAAGATTTCGAGTTCGCCGAAGAGCGCGGCTTGCGATTCGATTTGCGCGCGATCGCCGACGACGACGATTTGCATGTTTGCGGAGTCGAGATATTTGCGCGCCGTTGCGAGCAGGTCTTCCGGCTTCAACGCGCGAACTTTCTGGCGATAAGTTTCGAGATAATCGTCCTGCAATTCGTTCAGCGCCACGGTCGAGAGTTGCGACAGCAGCCCGTCCTGCGTCGCCAGCCCCATGGAGAAAACGCCGCTCAGATAATTCTGCGCGTCGGCCAGCTCCGGCACCGGCACCGGGACGGACCGCAATTTGTCCATTTCATAAAACATCTCCGTCAGCGATGCCGCCACAACATCATTTCGCACCGCGGCCGAAACCGAAAAGTAGCCATGCTGCCGCAGCGCATGCACGCCGCTGCGGGGACTGTAGGTGTAGCCCTTGTCTTCGCGGATATTCATTACCAAACGGGAATTAAACGCTCCGCCGTACAAACTGTTCGTGAGGCCCAGCTTCACCCAGTCCGGATGCTTGCGCGTAATGGCGTGACAGCCCGCCACGATCTGCGTCTGCACCGCTCCCGGTACGTGCACCAGATACACGCGCCGGCCGCGCGGATTTGGCGGAGCCGCTGCCGCGGTCGGCTCCGGTCTTTTTCCGGCCCATGCGCCAAACACTTTTTCGATTGTCTTTAACATCCCATGCGTGTCGAAATCCCCGACGAGCAACAACAACCCATTCTCCGGCGTGTAAAATTCGCGGTAGACGGCTTGCAAATCTTCGCGCTTGTACGCGGCCACTTGCGCTTCGTTGGGAGACACTTCGCCGTAGGGGTGCGCGCCGAATAAAACTTTACGCAATCGCTCGCTCGCCAAAAATCCCGGCTGCGTGCGCTCCAATTTTACTTCTTCCAGTTTCTGCCGCCGTTCGCGTTCGAATTCGGCCTCCGGAAACGCCGCTTCGCGCGCCAATTCATTCACCAACGCCAGCAGCGGCTCCGCAAATTCCGAAAGCCCAGAAAACGAAATCGCGCTGGTATCCGCGCCCGCGCCGGAAGAAAGGTCCGCGCCGATGCGCCGCAAATCTTCTTCGATCTGGCGGCTCACGCGTTTCGTTGTTCCCGTGCGCACCACCGTTGCGGCCATTTCCGCGAGGCCGGGAGCGCGATGAATCGCAGCTGCGTTTCCGGAACGGAAAAACAGTTCGCCATGAAACTTCGGAATCGAATGCGCTTCCGCGAGAATGACTTCGAG
>DATNLB010000460.1:0-8832 GCA_035603095.1 Candidatus Acidiferrales bacterium | reverse complement strand
GTCGTAGTAACCCTTGGCGACAAAAACATGGAGGAACGGATTTTGGGTCATGGCCCCCCGCAGCGTCTCCGCAACATTTACGTATTGATTTTCATACGGCGCGTAGTTCCACGGCCGCACGCGGCTGGTGAGCACTTCATAAGGCAAGTCGCTGTCGAATTTGAGGTCGTTGCGTACATAGTCATTCAACATGCCCGAATACGGGCCGATAATTGCCGCGATGCTGGGATCGAACTCCGGCCGTTCGCCGGCAGCATCGCGATCGATGCCCGTGAAGCGCGCGTCGATGCGGCCGATGGTGCGGCGCTCGCTGCGCAAGAGTTCTTTCGTGAAGCGCTGGATTTCGATGCGCAGGTTGCTGCGGTCGATGTAATCCGGCGAAAGGCCGGTGAGCCGCGCGAGCTTCTGCGTGATCTCGCTGCGTCTCGGTGCAGGGAGCGCGTCGCCCGCCATCAGGGCATCCGCGTATTCGCCGACGGCCAGCTTGCGCGATTCCTCGATCGCTTTTTGCAAGTCGCCCTGCAAATCCGCGGGAAGTTTCTTGTGATACCAGGCGATGGCAGTGTAAGTGGGTAGATAGAGGATATAGGGCAAATCGTTGCCCGTGTCGAATTTCGCCGTCTCGAAATTCAGGATTGAGGAAATCAGGACGATGCCGTTGAGATACATGCCATAGCGCTGCTGGAGATAGCCGGAAAGGCCCGCGGCTCGGGTCGTGCCGTAGCTTTCGCCAGCGAGAAATTTCGGCGAGGACCAGCGCTTGTTACGAGTTGTATAGAGCCGGATGAAATCCGCAACGGACTCGACATCTTCTTCAATACCGTGGAATTGCTTGGGCGCCTCGCCGGGAACGGCACGGCTGTATCCCGTGGAAACAGGATCGATGAAAACGAGATCGCTGATGTCGAGGAGCGACACATCGTTGTCCACCAACTTGTAAGGCGGTGGAAGGAGCGTGCCCGCGTCGCCCATCTGCACGCGCCGCGGACCCAATAAACCGAGATGCAGCCACACGGAAGCGGAACCCGGGCCGCCGTTGAAGCTGAAGGTGAGTGGGCGCTGGCTCGCGTCGCCGACGTCATCTTTGGCATAGGCGACGTAGAAGATGCTGGCCTTGGGCGTGCCATCTTCGAGCTTCAGAAGGATGGTGCCGGCCGTCGCGGTGTATTTGATCTCCTGCCCGCCAATTTTCAACGAATGCTTCGTCTGAACGACTTTTTCTTCGGGTGCGGGCGGCTTCTTTTCTTCTTTCGGCTTTTCCGAAGCTTTATCCGGCGGTGGCGCCGGCTGCTGTTGCGCGAAACACAGATTTACGCCCAGGAGAAACAACGCTACGGAACATAGAAAACGAAGGCAACACTTCATGGGTGGCAGGTCTCCTTCTCCCGCATGCGAAAAACACAAACTTGCGACGTGCGGCATCGTATTCGAGAGTGCGTGCAGCGTCAATCGCTTCAGACTGCCCGCAGCCGTCCGCCTCCCCGGCGATTCGTTTTGCGTCGCTCGAAATCGCGGTTAGAATGCGGCCCACGAATGTAACTCTTGCGCTTAGGAGCGCCGCATGCGCCGTACTGGCAGGTCCGCCGCCATTTTACTTCTCCTTTCTACAGCCTTGGCGTGCGTCCCTCCCGGGAGTACCGCACAGCAGAAAGAGGATCTGCCCCACCCTAAATCTGTCGAGGAACTAAAGAAAGCAATGAAGGATGTTCTGGACAAAGAGCACGTTCCCGGAGCGGGCGTGGCGCTCGTGGTGAATGGCGAGGTTCTCTGGTGCGGCGGAATCGGCCAGGCCGACATGGCCGCAAATCGTGACGTCAGTTGCGACACGGAATTCCGCGTGGGCTCGATCAGCAAGACCTTTGTCGCGCTGGCGCTGTTGAAATTGCAAGAAGAAGGAAAGATCAATCTTTACGCCCGGTTGCAGGATGTCGCTCCGGAAATCCCGTTCAAGAATCGCTGGGAGGCAACTCATCCCGTCCGCATCGTGAACCTGCTCGAACACACGGCGGGCTTCGACGACATGGAATTGAGCGAAGTTTACAACCTGGGCGATCGATATGATTTCCCTCTTCTGGATGCTTTCAAGCGATTCAGAAAGCCGCAGATCGCGCGCTGGCCCCCCGGAACGCGCATGTCTTATTCGAATCCCGGAAATGCGATCGCCGGCTACCTGATCGAAAAAATCACGAGAATGCCATTCGATAAATACATACGCGACACTTTCCTGCGGCCGTTGGGCATGGAAAGAGCGGATTATCCTTTCACCGATGCGAACAAACCGCTGCTGGCGGCCGCTTACAATGGCAATCCGCCAAAGGCGGTGGGATATCCGTTCATCTACCTGCGGCCTGCGGGAGATCTAAAAGCATCGCCGGGCGAGTTGGCAAAGCTGGTGCAATTTCTCCTGCGGCGCGGAAAAACAGAGGAAGGGCAACTGGTTAAACCCGAGTCCGTCCTCAGAATGGAAGCGCCGGAAACCACGCTGGCCGCGAAAAACGGGCTGCGGCTTGGGTACGGCCTCTGCAACTATTCGAGCGTGGAAGGCGGCGTGGTGACGCACGGCCACGACGGCGGCATCGATGGTTTTATCTCCTCGTATCGTTACATGCCGGAGCAAAACTGGGGCTACGTCGTCCTTCTCAATAGCACCAATTCAGGCCGGGCGCTGCACCAGTTGAATCTGCTGGCAATTGATTTCCTGTCGAAAAGTTTTCCGAAGCCGCAACAGTCCGTGATCAACCCGCCGGCGGGTGATCTGGAAAAATTCGCCGGCTTTTATGCGCCGCGCGCCCCTCGAACCCAGATGTTTGCGTTTCTTGATGATCTCACCGGAGGCACGCGCATCCGCGTCGTCAAGGGCAAGATGACGCGCTCCGGGTTATTCGGCCAGCCCGAGCCGCTGCTCTACGTGGGCAAGAATGCATTCCGCGGCGATAAAGAGCCCGAAGGTACGATGATCTTTTTTACGAACGAATCCGGCGACATGGCAATCGCCGGCAGCGGGCTCCAGGGAATTCCTTACAGCGAACGCAGCAGTCTCATCATGCCTTTTATTCGAATCGCTTTGCTCTCTCTTTGCCTGTTTTTTATGCTGACTTCTCTGCCATTTGCGCTCGTTTGGCTATTCCTGAAGCTGGTCGGCGCCATGAAGGATGTGCGGCACCTCTCCGTCCGCGTGACGCCGCTGCTCGCAACGCTGGCGTTCTCGATCGTGCCCGTGTGTTTCCTGAACCTCAACGGCTCGCAAATCGGCTCACTCAACCTCTGGACCGTCGGCATCTTTCTCGGAACATTTTTCTTCCCGCTCCTCTCTATTAGCAGCCTCGTATTCGTTTTGCGCGTACCGAAGGAGGAAATCCACCGCGGCGTGAGGATTCACTCGCTCCTGGTTTCCTCCGCCTGCTGCGTCGTCACCGGCTTTCTGCTGTCGTGGCACCTGCTCGCGCTGCGCCTGTGGGCACCGTGAGGTAAATCACCGGCGGTTAGAGTGTGCGAGTGACCACGTAACTTCGGGAGATCTTATCAACAGAGATCGTTCCCGCCTGGCGCATGATGGTTTTCAATTCACGGCGCAGGATTTCGAGCACGGCCTCGACACCCGGCTGACCGAATGCCGCTAGCCCCCATGCGTACGGCCGGCCCATGCCGACCGCTGACGCGCCAAGAGCGAGGGCTTTGAAGATGTCCGTGCCGCGCCGGACGCCGCCGTCGACGATGACGGGAATCCTGCCGGCGGCGGCTTCGATCACCTCTGGCAGACTATCGATCGTGGGGCGAAGAGTTTCTTCGGAGCGCCCGCCGTGATTCGAGACAATCAGGCCGTCCACGCCGTGCTCGACCGCGAGCTGCGCGTCTTCGCGGGTGACGATGCCTTTGAGGAGCAGCTTGACGGTCACCGTGTCGCGCAACCGCTTCACGAAATCCCAACTGAGATTCGCGGGCTGCGCAGCAGTGACCTTGGACAGATCGAGGCCGTCGAACATCGGTTTCCGGGCTGCGTATAGGGCGAAGCCTCCCGAGCCTCCTCTGGCCCTTCCCCGAGCGTCGCCCGTGTAGGCGCTTTGATGGCAAGCGGAACACTCTCTTTTATCCACACGCTCAGCGCGGAATAGAGTTTCGCGGTTGCTGCCTTCCTGCAGGTCCACGGTGAGTACGATCGCGGGGGCACCCGCAGCTTCGGCGCGCTTGACGATCGCTCGGCCAACTTCCCACACGTTTGTGGGATAGAGCTGCTGCCAGACGGGGCCGCCCCGCGCAGCAATGGCGTCTTCAATCGACGAGGTGGCGACGGTGGACAACATCATGAGGTGACCCTTGGCACGTGCCGCCCGCGCCACGGCGATTTCGCCTTCAGGATGGAAAGCCTTTTGACCGCTTACGGGGGAAAGCACGATCGGCGTGTTCCACTTCGTGCCGAAGAGATTCACGGACATGTCAATGTCTTCTACGTTGATGAGCCTGCGCGCGCGAATCTGAATCCGCGAATAGCCTTCGCGATTCGCCCGCACCGTTCCGTCGTCGTCCACGCCGGTGGCGAGATAGCCGAAATGCGCGGGTGGCAGAGCTCGGCGCGCGGCAGGCTCAAAGTCCATCACGTCGATAGCCTGTTCAGGTGAGGAAATCACTTCGTCGCTTTGCTGAAGAGAATCGAGCCAGCCAAGAAACTTCTTCTCGGTAACTTCGCCAGTCCCCAGTAGATTGGCAAAAGACCCGCCTAACAAGCCATGGCTTGCAAATAAAGGGCTTGCCGACAGCATCTGCAGGAATCTTCGCCGCGACTTGATCACTTCGGTTTCGCGATTCATCGGTTCTCTCTCCTTCCTACTCCAGTAATGAAGTGAAGCTCAGCAGCGGAAAGAGATCGCGAAAGACCTTGGCGGCTTCGTGCGGAAAAGAAGCGCGCGTGGCTGCAGAGGGCGCGAATTTGCGGCGGACGATCCACGCCAAAATCTTTTTCCAATCGTCCGGCGCAGTGGGCCAGCCGGAGTGCTTCGTCCATTCCCCTTTCACCATCTTGTACCAGTAGCTTTCGTAGCGCCGGCCGAGGCGCTTCTTTTGTTTTGCGACCCAGCCGGAATCGCCGTTTACGCGCGGCTCAGCAATCACTGCAATCGTGGACTCTTTGCGTTTCCCGCCCGAATAGATGCGGAAACCCGCCGTGACCGTGTCCACTGATAGGCCCACGTAGAGCTGGCCGGTTTCCCGCTTGCCCGGCGCGGGAACGGAAAACTTCAGGTACATGTGCGTTTTGTAAAGCGTCTTGTCCTTCGCGAAACGAATATCCCGGTTGATGCGCGAAAAATTCGCGCCCGTGCGTCCGGAGGTGTCAAATCGTGAATCGAGTTCCAGCGCCGTGGGCGCTAGCTCGTCCAGCAAGCGCCGGAAGGGCTGAACGAGAACGGCCTGATAGCGGTCACGGTTCGCTTCCATCCACTCCTTGCGATTGTGGCGGCCAAGATCTTTGAAAAACTGAAATGTTTCGCGGGTGAAGACAGCCTTCTCGGGAGCCATGGAACGCCTCGGTCTTTTCGCTTGATCCCTTGCGCAGCGCCCCTCAGAGTACACGATTCCAAGGCGAGGTCAATTCACTCGTCCAATCCAGATTGGCTCTTGCTGCAGGGGTTCGCGGGGATTAGCCTGCCGCAATGAACCAATTCACGCCCACGGAAAGAACCAAAGTCCGCCGCAAGCCTGACCGCGGGAGTTACGACCGCGAACTGATCTACCGCATTCTCGATGAAGCGTTCGTCTGCCACTTGGGCTTCGTCGTGGATGGCCAGCCCTACGTCGTGCCCACAAACTACGTCCGCGTCGGCGACAAATTGTTTCTGCACGGCTCGATCGCCAGCCGCCTGATGAAAACGCTCGCGAGCGGCGCGCCCTTCTGCCTCAGCGTCACGCTGCTCGATGGCATCGTCTTCGCTCCCACGGCCGTCGGGCACTCCGTCAACTACCGCTCCGTCGTCGTCATGGGCAAGGCCGTTCCTATCGAGGGCGAAGCGGCAAAGCTCGCGGCAATGCGCGACTTCGTCGAATACGTCAACCGCGGCCGATGGGCCACCGTGCGTCCGCCGAGCGAGCAGGAGTTGAAGGGCACCATGGTCCTCGCCGTGCCCCTCGTTGAAGCTTCCGCCAAAGTGCGCACTGGCTTCGCCGTCGACAACAGCGATGACTACGCTTCACCGGCATGGACCGGCGTGCTCCCCATGAAGTGGATCGCCCAGGCACCAGTTCCGGATCCACGCGGAAATCCCGAAATTCCCGTGCCGGCCAACATCCTGCATTATTCGCGGCCACAGTAGCTGACGGCCTTATACTTTCCCTCGCGGCATCGTCACAGAACGAAGACTTGTCGCTTCCCAAGAGGTGAACTGTGATGCCCGTTCTGCGCGCCTCCATCCACTTTTCGATGTTGCTCGCGATCTGCGCGTGCGCCGCCGCCTTCGGACAAACCTCAGCGCAGATTTTGAAGAGGGACGATCTCACCTTCCGCAAGAAGACGTATGCGGACAAGCAGGGCAACAAGATGCCGTACCGCCTCTTCGTGCCTGCGAACTACGACGCCAGCCAGAAATACCCGCTGATTTTCTGGCTCCACGGTGCGGCGGGCCGCGGCTCGGATAACCTCAAGCAAATCTCCGGCGGAAATGAGAACGGCACGCACGTCTGGACAACGCCGGCGAATCAGGCGCAACTGCCCGCCTTTGTGCTCGCGCCGCAATGCCCTGAAGATCGTTATTGGTCGGAGCCGGAAACGAACGAGATTTCACCTGATCTCCAGATGGCGCTGGATATTCTCGCTTCCGTGCAAAAGGAATTTTCCATCGATCCGGATCGAATTTATCTGGCGGGGCAATCCATGGGGGGACTGGGCGTCTGGGCGCTGTTGCAAGCGCAGCCCGATCGCTGGGCCGCCGCGCTGGTGCTCTGCGCCTTCGACAATTTTACGAATGTAAAAGGAATCGCGCGCGTCCCAGTTTGGGTGTTCCAGGGCGACGCGGACATGTCCGTGCCCGTGGACCTGGTGAGGCAAATGGTGAAGGATTTGAAGAAATCAGGCGCTCAGCCGCGTTATTCCGAATATCACAAGGTCGGCCACGACGTATGGCTAAAGGCTTTCGCTGAGCCGGATCTCGTCTCCTGGCTCGCCGCGCAGAAACGCGGTGCCTCCGTCCCTGCAACGAAATAACTGCCGGCCTGCTGGAGTTGGCGGAATTCCTCCCCGGATAGATTTGCCGCGCTACTTCCTGGCGCTGGAGCCCGCGAATGCCGTGGCCACGCCGAGCGAAATCAACATTCCGCCGGAGACGTACCGCTGGGTGCGCAGCCAGCGAGTGTTCCGGTTCAGGCGGCGCGCGACGGTTCCGGCGAAAATCGCCCAAAGACTGTCGCCTACGACGCCCATTCCCGCGAAGAGCGTCCCTAGAAAGAGAATTTGCAGCGCGACGCTTCCGCGGGATGCGTCCACAAATTGCGGAAGGAAGGCAAAGAAAAAGAGCGCAGTCTTCGGATTCAGGATATTGACGATAATGCCTTGCCCAAAGACGCGGCTTAGTTTGACGCGAGCGGCTTCTTGCGAAAGACCGAGAGGCTCCTCGCGGCGCAGCTTTTGTACGCCCAGATAGACCAAATATGCCGCGCCGAGGTACTTCACGGCCGAGAATGTCGCCGCTGACGACATCAGCAGCGCCGACAACCCCACTGCTGCCGCAGCCACGTGAACGAGCGTGCCCACCCCGATGCCAAGCGCAGAAACCAATCCCGCGCTCCGGCCCAGACCGATGCTGCGGCTCGTCACGTAGAGCACTGCGGGCCCAGGTATCGCCAGCAGAACCAGGGCCGCGCTGAGAAAGAGCAGAAGCGACGAATGACTGGGGATCATTGTTGTTAAGACGCGCCGTTCAGGCCGCCGTGAGCAGGACCGGTTCCCCGCGCGTGACCACGATCGTGTGCTAGTAGTGCGCCGAGAGGCTGCCGTCCGCGGTGCGGTAAGGCACGAAGCCTCAGTTGCAACCGCAACCGCCGCCACAGCAGCTGCCACCACCGCTGGAGGACCCGCCGGATGATTTAGTCGAAGCGCCGTTACTCGATCCATTCGCCGCGCTGAACACCGAAAGCTGGATCGCGTTCTTCCTCCCCGCGCATTTCGGGCAGGCAATCTCCTGCGTCTTGTTCAACACAATCTTCTCAAAGTGCGTCCGGCAATCCTCGCAAATGTATTCGTAGATAGGCACATTGGCTCCAAGTAGTCTTTGCCTACATTATACCAAAGCGAATGGTAGAACTTCAGGCCATCATGTCGACCATTAGGCAATCGAAGTTGACCGCGATAATCCACAGGACAGAAAGAATTCGTGTTCCTCTCCTTCCCAAGGCAGCAAGGATAATGAAGAGAGGGGACACTCGAACAACACTTCCACTGAATGACCGCCATCTTGCAACGCAGCCCCAACCGTACCGGCCTACGTCGCAGGGTATTGTGAGGAAAGCAATCACCCACACGACGAAGCAACCCGAAGCCGAGAGTATGGCGATCCATTCGACGATGGTCTTCCATTGAGGCCTTTCCAAATGCGTCGGTGATTGGAGGAATTTCTTCCACACAAAAAAGGCAAGAAACGGCGGGGAAAAAAGAACAATTAGACTTACCGCATGGAACAGAGGAGACAAAGGCCCCCGTCTACCTTGAGTTGGGGCGCAGCATGCTGCGCCCCTCTCGCGTTTGGCCCTTTGACTAGTCCTGAAAGTATTCTTCTCCCGTAGTGAATCCACGACATTCTTGCGACCTTCCTGTTGCGTTTCTTTGTATCTAGTTATATGACTAGATATAGG
>DATNLB010000250.1:0-2668 GCA_035603095.1 Candidatus Acidiferrales bacterium | reverse complement strand
CGACCCCGTGAAAATCATGCGGCTTTATTCAAAGGTGGCACGCATTCGGCTGATGTCGACCGACCCGGTCCTAAACGCAGCCGAAGAAGTCGGCAAGCGCCTGTTTGAGGCGTATGAACGTCCACCGGACGATCCCGCTGAGGCTCTCGCGCGATATGCCAACGGGGAAGACAATTATGATCCACTGCGCGAGTTTACCGAGGCTTGCCGGCTTGAGCGGACCAAGGCTCTTCAACAGGTTTGAGGACGCCTTCCGCCACGCGCGACTCCGACTCCAAGAACCGGGTGCGCCGATGGCAAGTTGCCGACAGTGGCAGTTGCCGAAGGCTTCTGCTGGATGGTGACAGTTCTGCGGAACCTGGATTATGCACACAACCAACGCTCCGAGCGCTGGTCCCGCTCGGCTGATGACGCTCGTGGTTGAGTAAGTCGGTTCGGTTTTCGCTGCCTCGTCATCCTCCTGAGAGTCCGATCCCGCCAGACCCGCACCGAAGTTATTTGCTCGGTTGCGTTTGCAGGCCGTGCATAAATTTCTATGCGCGGCGATCGAAGGGCTGGCGGGAGTTCCTGTCAGCGCAGGGCCGGCACCATCACCGGCGCGTAACCAGATCCACGCGGCACGATCTTCCGCAACCGGTTCATCAGCCGCTGGAACACTCCCTTCGGCTCGTAGTGATCGCCGTAGCTCACCCCGGTGCGGCCTGCATGTCGCCAGATCTTGGCGGCCACGAACAGGAAGCGCAGTCGCGAGGTCGCCAGCGTCGTATGCCGCAGTTGGGTGGCGTCGGCCTGCGGTTCGCGATTGAACAGCATCAGCCAACAGTTCAGGTTGTAGGCCAGCATCGCCAACTGAAAATGATTCCCGTTCACATCAAAGCGCCCCGACGGATGCGCCGCCAGCCCGGCATCGTTGTTGGCCTCTTTGATCAGGTTTTCCGCGCCGCCCCGCTGGCTGTAAAACCAGACCACGAAATAGATGGGATCGGCCATGTCGGTCACGAAGACCCGATACTTGTACTGGCTGGTTTCGAACAACTGGTACTGCTCGGCTTCCTCCTCTTCCCGTTCGTCGCGCATTTTTTCGTAGCGCAAGGCTACGAACCGATAGGGCCTGCTCCACCCGTCCGGCTGATAATAGAATTCGCACTCCGCACCGGCATCTGTCTTGGGCGATAGTGTCCACTCGACCTGGCGCAGTTGCTCTACCAGCCGGGACGTCTTGCGCGCACAGATCACGAATTGCGCAGCGCACTCTTCGTAAGCCTCGACCGCTTCCCGGCAGTAGAATCCCGCATCCGCCCGGCCGAAAATCTGCTTCACGCCCGGCGGCAGCGCCGCACACACGCTTCGTATGTGATCGCCGATCTGTTTGCCGCTGGGCCGGTCGCCGTTGCGCAACTCGCCCCAGACGTATTCTCGCGTCTCGGCGATAAACGTCAGCATCGGCTGATAGCTCTTCTTGCCTTTGTTCTTCGGGTTGTAGCTCTTGCGTCCGCCCATCTGTTGTCCGTAGAGCGTGTGCACCGTGGTGTCGGTGTCGATGGTGACGACCTCCAGCTTCACGTTGGCCGCCTCCCAGACCCGTTCGCGCATGGTCCGCATGATGGTCAGCATCTGGCGGGCGACATTCCGATGCAGCGCGTTCACGAATCTCCAGAAACTGGATTGCACCGGCAGCTTGCTGACTTTGAGGATGCCCGTCAGGATCGGATCGCGGGCGATGAAACGCAATTGATTCAGCCGTGGAAAGCCGATGTAGAGTCCCAGCACGATTCCCAACACGAACCGGTACAGGTTCATGGCGCGGGGAATTCGCTTCGAGGTCACGGTCTGTTCCACCAGGGACTGGAAGCCGAGTTTCTCCAGCATGGTGATCACCGGCAGCAATCCGCCGTAGGGAGTCAGATTCTTACCGTTGAAGTCGTAGGGCGTGGAAGCATTGATTTTATTGGGCTCGGGCGCAGCGTCTTCCGCCCCTTGTTTCACGGGCGTTTGGGCGCTATCCTTTTTTCTGCTTGTAACCATTTGGGTGACCTCCTTGGGGTCGGTTCCGCGAAGGGGTAACTTCGCAGATCTCCTGTTTTACCCCATGTTTTCGGGGTCCCCAAATGGTTCACTGCTCCTTTGCCTGCAGGCGCAGGCTCATCGCAGCGCATAGATCAAGTTCAACATTCTGGCATTCGGCTCAACAGTTTCAGCCATTGTGGGTTTCTCGACGTAGGCAGCGAAGACTAGATCTGTCACGTTATCGAGAGATGAAAAGGCGTTTGTCGTGCTCTCGCGGTCCATGAGATCAACGTTGATATGAGGGGGTGCGGCCTGCGCCCGGTAGGCAGGCGGGGGTCGGCGCGCAGCTGTGGTGATCCCCCATTTTGGATTCTCGGCGACGGCGTCAATGACACCTGTACCAAGGACGCCATAGGGCCCAACGAGCAGGATCCGGCGTTCCGTGACGGGTGTTTCAGAAGTAGCGGACATGACAACTCTCCTTTCAAAATCGAGTTGACTAGGAAATACGGCTTGGCATTCTGCGGAAATCAGGACATCCGCTCCGCGTCGAACCAGCGTTGCCTGTCAGAGCTGATACGACAGGTGATTTATACGGGTGAGTAGTACGGACAGCCGATTTGCTTGAGCGGCCAGCACTCTAAACGCGAGCCCGCACCCG
>DATNLB010000435.1:0-12073 GCA_035603095.1 Candidatus Acidiferrales bacterium | reverse complement strand
TCCTAGAATCGTTCCGTTCCTCGCCCGGTGGCGCTATGGTGCAACGGTTAGCACGTAGCCCTTTCAAGGCTAAAATACGGGTTCGATTCCCGTTAGCGCTACCAACTGAGTTTGAGATTTTTTCAGTTTTGCACGGCTGGCAGTTGACCAGTTGTAACTTCGGGCCATCATCCGCCGCCAGTTCCCCAATGGCATATTTCATGACACTCTTTTTCGAGGGGCCCCTTTGAGCTACGCCGAAAAACATCTCATCGCTGGTGAAATCGTCCAGTATGAGACTCGGCTTCACTGGATCGTGATGTTGGGGCACGCGCTGATTGCCGGAGTCCTCGCCCTGGTTGGAGTGAGCCTGCTCATCACGCCATGGAGTTCTGTAAACGGCGGTGAAGCCTCTTCTGCCGGTGCGCTGCGATGGGCGGGCGTCGCTTGTGTGGTGGTAGCAACGATCTTTTTCGGAATTGGGTTTGTGCGCCGTAGCGCTACGGAGATGGCCGTTACCAATAAAAGAGTCATCGTAAAGTCGGGGCTCGCAAATCGCCGTACTATCGAGCTTCTTTTGTCAAGAATCGAAAGCATCGCCATCGAGGAGCCCGCGCTGGGCAGGCTCCTGGGCTACGGAACGGTAATCGTAAGGGGCACGGGTGGCACGCCCGAAGTGTTTCCTCAGATTGCGCGGCCCCTGGAATTCAGAGAGCAAGTCCAGCGCCAGATCGCCGGAGAACCAAAATCTTCCTGACCGATTTCGTCTTGCGCCGAGCGCGATGGAAATGACAGGTACCAGGGAGTAGAATTTAGAAGGACAAGATTTGGAAAGATTAGAAACTCGTTGTTAGAGAGAATTTCGCGAATGGCAAATCTGATGCGCACATCCAATCCAGCACTGAATGAAAAGGCATTCAAAGGCCAGGTCGCTTTCGGCGAAGCGATGACGCTGCAAGGCACTGTCAACAAGACGGGCCTGCTCCTGCTGTTCGTCGTGGCCACGGCCGCGTGGACCTGGGGCCTGTCTCACTCCCAAGCGCCCGAGGCGGCCATCCCGTGGATGCTAGGCGGCATTCTCGGCGGCTTCATCGTAGCGCTGGTTACCGTCTTCAAACCAAATTGGGCTCCGCTCACCGCCCCGCTCTACGCGCTCCTCGAAGGCCTGGCGCTGGGCGGCATCTCCGCCATGTTCGAGCGCACCTACCCGGGGGTCGCGATGCAAGCCGTCGGCCTCACGTTTGGCACGCTTTTCGTCATGCTGCTCGCCTATAAGACCGGAATGATTCGCGCCACGCAAGGTTTCAAGCTCGGCGTGATCGCCGCCACCGGCGGCATCGCGATTCTCTATCTGGTGGAGATGGTTCTTGGCGGTTTCTTCCACATTCAGGTCCCGGCGATCAACGGCAGCGGCGTTGTGGGAATCGGCTTCAGCCTCTTTGTGGTCGTCATTGCCGCATTAAATCTGGTTCTCGATTTCGACATGATCGAAACTGGCGTGCGGAATGGCGCGCCCAAGTTCATGGAGTGGTACGGCGCATTCGGCCTGATGGTCACGCTCATCTGGCTTTATCTGGAAATTCTCCGCCTGCTCGGCAAGATGCGCCGCAGATAAGCGAAACCATTGACCAGCGGACGATCCATCATCGAAAAGCCCGTCCTCACAAACCGTTTCGTGGAGGCGCTTGGATACGCGGCGGAACTGCACCTGCACCAGCGCCGCAAGGGTAAAGGCCAGCCGTATGTCGGCCACTTGCTCGGCGTTGCGGCCATCGTCATTCAACACGGCGGCGGTGAAGATCAAGTCATCGCGGCGCTGTTGCATGATGCCGTCGAAGATCAGGGCGGCCTCCCGCGCCTCGATGAAATCCG
Organism: Candidatus Acidiferrales bacterium; assembly: GCA_035603095.1. Lineage (GTDB taxonomy): Bacteria > Acidobacteriota > Terriglobia > Acidiferrales > UBA7541 > Acidiferrum. The sequence continues at coordinate 10,222 of DATNLB010000435.1, read as the reverse complement.
CGAAAAATTCGGCGGCCGCGTCGCTCATATCGTCGACGGCTGTACGGATTCTTACGAAGTCTCTGGTGAAAAACGGGAATGGGGCGAAAGAAAACGCGCCTACATCGAAAAGGTCGCCCATGAGGCCGAAGATGTCCGTCTCGTATCCGCCGCCGACAAACTCGCCAACGCCCGCGAAATCCTCTCCGACTATCGCCTGGAGGGCGATGCCGTCTTCGACCGTTTCACCGGCCGCAAAGTCGGCACGCTCTGGTACTACCGCACGCTGGTCAATGTATTCCGCAAAGCCGGCTCAAACCCACTCATCGACGAACTTGACCGCGTCGTGACGGAGCTCGAACACCTTGCCAAGTAGGGGCGCAGTATGCTACGCCCCTACCACTCAAAACGTCAGCCGCAAGTTCGCCGAAACGCTCCGAGGTACTCCCAGCGCGGTCCCGGAAAACAAACTCGCAAAATTAATCACGTTGAGGCGGTTGCCTAAGTTGGCCACCTGAATCAGCAGTGCGGCGCTCCTCGATTCCTTGTGATAGATTTCCGCGCCTGCCGCCACGTCGAGGGAAAAATTCGGCCGCACCCGCCCACGAGCCAGATCAACGCGATTCAGAATCTCTTGTCCGTAAGCCACCAGTAGGTCACGGACGTTGGCGTTGCCAATATCCGCTGGCAACCCGCTGCCGTACTGCGCGCCCATCGCCAGCCAGGTGTGCCGCGGCGCTTGAAAACGCACGCGAGCGCGCAGCGAATTCCGTTGATCCTGGGTCACGGCAAATCTGCTCGTATCCGTCAGCGCATTTGCCGCATCGTTTCCTAGGAACAACCCGCCGGTGATCGGCCCTTGTCCGTAGCCGGACTGGTTCGCATAGCTCAGGTATCCGGAGAAGCGTCCCCACTGCGGGACTTCCATGCGGACTTCTTCTCCGAGGATCCGCGCCTTCGCGAACGCAATCGGAAAGCTCACGCCCGTATCCAGCAGCACATCGTCATCGGAATAGTGGCGAAAATCCCGGCGGAAAACATTGGCATCCAGGCGCAGCTTGCCAAAGAATGCTTTCGTCACTCCGCCCTCGTAAAAGTTTCCGCGCCCCGGCCTCACCGGCAATCGCAACACCGAAGGGCTGATGGCATCGAGAAGCGGCGAGCTGGCAATGAGCAGATTCTCGATAGCGGGCGTTTGGAAAACACGATCATAAGAAGCGTGAAGCAGCAGGTTGAGCGCTGGAACGAATCTCGATACACCGACTCTCGGACTCCACGCCGACTCGTGTACGGCAAATCCGTAATGATCGAACCTCAATCCCGCGCTGACGTTCCACCGGCCCAGGCGCATCTGGTCCTGCACGTAAATCGAAGGCTCGACATCCCATTTCTGTTGATAAGGAAACTGAAAATTCAGCTGTGTCCCGGGATCGAATTGAGTCGGATCGGTTATCGTGTATTGCAGCGCCTCGTGCACCGGACTGAAAATACCGTCCACGCCCGTTTTCCAATCGTGATGCCCGTGGTGCCCCGCGAGATCGGCGCGCAGATATCCTTCGCGGTAGCCGCGGTCCTGCGAAACGATCACCGGCGTGGCCTGCGCGTTTGACGCCAGCATTGCGCTTGAATCCCGCACGCTTCCCGAAAAACTCAGAAACAATTCAGGCGAAATCGTGTGCTGGAAATAGATCTGTCCGCTAGTCTCAGTGTTCTGGATATCCTGCCGCTGGCCGGCTTGCTGCTGCACAAGCTCGTTCGGCACCAGAAAGCGGACGACATTGTGTACCACGCTCACGCGCAACCGGTCGCTCGTTGAAAAATCCCGCTCGTAGGAAGCCGAGAACCCGGCGGCATTTCCCCGGTTCGTGTAATTCCCCAGCACTGGAGGATCCAAGTAGCGGTCCGTATGAAATCCCTCGCCGTCGGCCGAAAACCGCTCTGCCTCCCGCGCATAGGAAAGTCCCGCGGCTCCATTCAGCGTGGAGAGACTTCCGCCGCCCGCATCGAACCGCCCATGCCATCCCGCTTGGACATCTTTTTTGGTTGTGACTTCGACGATGCCGCCCAATTTCCGCCCATATTCCGCCGGAAAACTTGCCGTCAGCACGCGCAAGGACTCGACTTCGCCCGCATCAAACGAAGGCGCAAACGCGGGCGAACGATTCTGCGTCAGCGGCAGCCCGTCCACCACGAATTGCACATCGTATTCCGAACCTCGTGGATGAAGCACGCCATTGGCTTCATACACCCATCCCGGCTGTTCGGACACTAGGTCCAGCAGTTCGCGCCCCGGCTGCGCCGCATCATGTTCCTCGATCGCTTGCCGCCCGATGGAATATAGCGATCCGGTTGAATAGGGATCCACCAGCGTCGCCGAATCGTTCACCTCCACCCGTGTCGTCAACGGCGCAACGCCCAGCGTCACGGTCACGCGCACTGGCACCTCGGACCGAATTTCAACCAAATCACTCCACAGCGCGAATCCTTCCGCCTGCAAACTCAGCCTGTAAACACCAAACGGAAGATCCTGCGCAACGTAGCGTCCCTCGGATCCCGCGACAAAAGTCCTACGAAACCCATTGGCCTCGCTAACGAGCTCGCCGCTGGGCGATAGCGCGGTCCCGTGCGGATCATGCACCTCAAGCCGGAGTTCGCCCCGCACGCGCTGCGCCCGCGCGTTCAACGCGCACGAAAAGAAAAGCGCGAAGGTTGCGATGACCCGCATTTTTTTCGAGTGAAACATTTCTATCGGCCGCTCTTGGCAGCCATCTCAAGCCGTTCTGTTCGCACCCTTGCCTGTGAAAACGTCATCCGCCTCATTGATTCACGTTAGCACGGTCTGGATTTCGTCTTGCATCCTCGGGCCGACCTCGCCTGTAAAATGCAAACACAGTCTGCCGGCCGCTGCACTTGCTGTCTGTCTGGCCTTCCGTCAGAATACCCTTTGCCATAGGTGTAAATTTCATGAATACCCGCTCCGGCCCCGCCAATCTGCTCTTCACGGTCGGTCATTCAAATCTCGAACTGGAAATATTTCTCGCCCTCCTTGCACAGCATGGTGTTCAGTCATTGTGCGATGTCCGCAGCCGCCCTGCCAGTTTTCGTTTCCCGCAATTCAATCGCGAGCCGCTTGAAGCGGGCCTTTCTTCGGCCGGCATCCGTTACGAATTTCTCGGGGAAACTCTGGGTGGCAGGCCCGCTGATCCGCGCGTCTACCGGGAAAACGGCCGCGTTGATTACGCCGCGCGCCGTCGCGCCCCGGATTTCGCCGAAGGTATCGATCGCGCCCTCGCCCTCTCCCGGACCCACGTCACTGCCCTCATGTGTGCCGAAGAAGATCCACTGCAATGCCATCGCTTCCTGATGATCTGCCCCGCGCTCCTGGACCGCGGCGCTACGCCCGCCCACATTCGCCGCGGTGGTGTCCTCGAATCCCAACGCGACGCCGAGGATCGCCTTCTCGTCCTCCACGGCTTCGACGATGTTACCAGCACCTCGCTGTTCGTCTCCGGCCGTGATGCCGCTCTCAGTGACGCCCTGGTTCTCCAGTCGAAGGATTTTGCATTCCGCGCCTCTCCCGAAGCTGCCGAGTATTTCTGAACATGATGCAACGTCTCCTCTGCACCATCGGGTTCACCGGAAAAACCGCCGAGGAATTCTTCACCCTGCTTTCCAGCGCAGGGGTCCAGCAAGTCATCGACGTGCGCCAGAATCGCAGCGGCCAGCTCTCGGGATTCTCCAAGCATCCCGACCTCTCCTTCTTTCTGGAAAAAATCGCCGGAATCGAATACCTGCATGAGCCGCTGCTTACCCCGCCGCCGGAACTTCTCAAGACGTATCGCCGAACCAAAGATTGGCCCGCCTACGAAGCGGATTTTCTCGCAGTGATGAAAGAGCGCCGTGTCCCCGCAAGTCTCGACACGACTTCGTGGTCTCCCCAGGTCTCTCTTCTCTGCTCCGAACCCGGCCCGGAGAAATGTCATCGCCGCCTTGTCGCCGATCTTCTCGCCGGCTATTGGATCGAGCAAGGTTACGCCGTCGAAATTCGCCATCTCATTTCGTCGCCCCACAGGCCTGCAAAGCCCCGGCGCAAGTCAGGCGGCGTTGCCTCATGACCAAACTGCTCATTACCGAGATTACGCGCATGGGCCCGGCCTTTTGCGTCATCGGCCTGCAGCGCGAGCAGGAAAAAATTCAATCGATCCGGCCGGTGCCCGCATTTACCAACGGCTGGAAGAACTTCCCACACCAACGCGGCGACATCCTTGAATGCGCTCTCGTACCGTTTCCCGGAGCGAAACCTCATGTCGAAGACCGCGTTTCAACCCGCGGATTCGAGAAATCGTCCACGTTGCGCGAAGCTGAAACCGTCGCGTTTCTCCGCAAAGCAGAAATGGCGCAATCCTTGCCGGATCTCTTCGACTGCCCCGTCCACGAAAATAAGAAAGGCAGTGGTCTCTTCGCCATGCCGCACGAAGCCAAACGCTCGATCTGCGGTTGCGAAACGCAGAATCTCCGGCTGGAGCTTTGCGCCAACGAATTCCGCGCCACGCTCGCGCTCCCTTCCGGAGAAGCCCTGCGCGATCTTCCCGTTGTCGACCGCGACTGGCGCGACTTCATCGAAGCCGCTCTCTCTCCTGTCCGCGGCGCCAATCGCGCCGCTCGCCTCGATCGCTTCTTGAATTCGCAATTCCACTACAAGATCATGTCTTGTCCGCACCACTTCATCCGGCTCGGCCTTACGAGGCCGTTTCACGATCTCTGCTGGTTAATGCTAGACACCTTGTTCCCGCTGCCCAAGGCGGAGTGGCTCGAGGAGTTTTGATGACCCGGCCCTCCAACACTCGCTCCGCTGAAAAAGATCCCTTGCGCCGCCTTGTCGAAGAATGCTTTCAGCGGGAGGCCGGTTTGTCCGTCCCGATCCCCGATGAAAACACGGACTTGATTGAAACCGGCATTCTTGATTCTATGGGCTGGGTAAGTTTTCTCCGAGCCGTCGAATCTGCAAGCGGGGGTGGCGAATTTGGTTCCAGTCTCAGCGAGCGTTCTGCCAGCTTCGCGGCCGTCTTGGCGGCGTTGCGCAGCCGCGGGTCCGTCGTTACCGATGTGAGCCAGTATGAACCAGCGCCAAACGCTTCAAAGACCGTAGTCCCTGCAATCCTCACCGGGTCGTCCGCGGCAGTGGGTTCGCGCATAGTTCCCTCCGAGGAAGTCGATCGCGCTTTCGGCATGCCCGCCGGAAAATTGCGCAGCCGTGCCGGTATCGAATCTCTCGCCTACGTCGCCGAAAGCGAGAACGAGCTAACACTCGCCGCAAAAGCCGCACAGGAAGCGTTGCGCGCAGCTGCATGCGGAGCGCAACAGCTCGATTGGATCGTCGCCACCAGCGAAACACATCACGATTACCCTTCGCTTTCGGCGCAACTTCATTCTCGATTGCTCGTCCGTGAAAACTGCGGCGCCCTGGATGTCGGTGGCGCCTGCCTCGGTTTGCTCAACGCATTGGTGTTTGCACAATCTCTGATCGGATCGGGTCAGGCTCGGAGCGTCGCCGTCGTCACCGCCGATGTCCACAGCCGAACACTCACTCCCGGCCGGGTCGCCGGCGAATTTGGAGGTTTGTTTGGCGACGGCGCCAGTGCTTTCGTTCTTCGAAGCGCGGCTGGTAACGATTCCAACGAAGGCTATCGCCTCGGTGAATTCCTCTTCGGCTGCGCAGGCCAGTACGCTGCCGCCATCCAGGTCAGTGATACGAGGGATGGCGGCCTCACCGTGCAGTTCGACGGCGAAGCCCTTTCTCGCGCGGCGATCACCCGCATGGAAAAAGTTCTCGCATCCGTCGAGTTGCGCAGCGGCATCCCGCGCGGCTCCGTCGGGGGTTTTGCGACGCACCAACCGAACCCTCGCCTCGTGGCCCTGCTCGCCAAGCAGTGCGGCGTTTCCCCCCGCACTTTTCCGCCGATCGCCCAAGTTTCCGGCAATCTCGGCTCGTCTACGTGCGGCGCGGCCCTACATGAAACTTTGCGAAGTGCTTCGAAGCAAGCACGCCACGATCGCCGGCCGATTTTTCTTGCCTCGCTCGGTCCCGGCCTTCTGTTCGGTGGCGGCTGGCTCACTCCACACGAAGTCCGCGGTGCGGTATAGGTCCCGTTTGCGTCCACCGTCCCGCAACCACTGGCGCACGCTGGGCCCGAAAGGCTCCAGCGTATCGACGTATCGGGATGCCCGCTGCTCGTTACCGTGGCTTGAAACGCTTGCGTAACCAGGCGGAGGAGCGCTGTTTCATACCGGGACCACCCGCTCGCCGCAAATTCCTACATTGACTTCTTTCGTCGCGCCTCCAATAATCCGCCCATGCCTCGCCCCGATGCCGTCCGCCGCGTCAAGAGCTACTCCGCCGCCGACGGCTACGTCTATCAGTACTACTTCTTCGAAGGCAATCGTGCGCAAAGGGATGGCAGTCCCGGGGGCGAGTTTACTTACGTGATCTCCGCCGACCGCCGCTCCGCATTCCCCTTCAAAATCTTCGTCAGGCAATCGGCACTGGACGCCTGGGCGAAGCAGAACGGCCGGCCGCTCACGAGCAGCGAGGAATATGCCGTCGCCAAAATGCGCCTTTTTCAGGCTTTCGATGAAAGTTCCGTCAAGCCCCCACAGGAGGGTCAGCAGCCCCGGGAAGTCGTCGTCGACGAATCCAATCTCGAAGATCTGCTCGGACGATTGGGCATCTAGCCCGGAATATCTCAATTATCCGGAACCGCCGATTCGCATTGAACCAATCCGCAGGTCGCGGCGTCTGGTTAGGTGTAAGGGGAGGACGCGCGTTCGAGGCTCGCGCACGATAACAAATGCAGGAGCTGGTTCTGGTCCCACCAGGGCGCACGGTCGGGGATGAGCTAGAGCGCGAAGCGGCCCAGGCTGATACGAGGCGCGAGTTCGAGCAGCGCCTCGCCGAGTGCGGCCCGCTCGCTTATCGCGTGGCTCGCGGCGTCTTGCGCAATACTGCCGACGCCGAAGATGTAGCCCAGGAAGCCTTGCTGCGCGCCTATCGCAAGTTCCATCGCCTGCGCGATCGCAACCGCTTCCGTGCCTGGCTCGTTCGAATAGCGTTTCGTCTCGCGCTCGATCGTTTGCGCTCCGGGAAACGCCGCGAATTGCGCGACACGCTTTGGTCGCAACCGGAGCGCCAGCCGCCTGCGGCGACTGCCGAAGATCTTGCCGTTTCGAACGAGTTCCAGGCGCATCTCGAGAGCGCCCTCGCGGAATTGCCGGGAAAATTGCGCCTGGTCCTTTTGCTTGCGGCCATGGAAGGCCACACCATCGACGAAATCGCCGCGATGACAGGTGTTTCTGCCGGCACGGTGAAGTCCAGAATTTTCTATGCGCGAAGACAGTTAGCGGAGAAGTTGCGATGCCATGCAAGCTTTATAAAAACGCGTTGATCGAAGCTGCAGCTAGCAGCGCCGAGCCGCAAGCTGATCTGCGCGCGCACCTAGATGCGTGCGCTGCCTGCCGCGCCGCGTTCGAACAAGAACAATCCCTCTTCGCCTCCATCGATGCCGGCCTTCACGTTACTGCAAACAGCGAAGTGCCCGCCTCGCTTTTGCCGCGCGTCCGTGCCCGCCTCGACGAAGAAGCCAATTCGAAGCGTCGCTGGACTGCAAACTGGTTCACATTGGCAAGTGCCGCACTCGTGGTCGTTGCTTTCTTCGGAGCGCGCGCCGTTTGGCACACAAATTTCGCAGAAAAACCAGTCGAGACGACAGGGACAACGAGTGTGCCGCCGCGGGTGACACCGCCGCCACAGCAACAAAACCCCCTAGTCGTACCACCGGTGGGGAAGAATTCTGTCTCACAGCGTCAACCCGCTATCGCCAAGAACGCTCTGGCGGCCGAAACGCTGGTCAATGGAAAGACCATGCCGGAAGTGCTGGTTCCCCGCGATCAAGAAGTCTTGCTAGCCGAGTACGCCGAGCAGTGGCGTTTTCACAAGCGCACTCCTCTTCTAGCTCAAGATTCCGACGCGACAATTTTAGCGCCCTTGCAAGTTGCTCAGATCCAAATTGCCGAGCTTGACGTCAAGCCCTTAGCGGAAGAGAAGTAGCCATGAATTCCGCGGAAACAATTCGACTCAGAAACTATTCGCAGCACTCAGGAGGAATGCAATGAAGAGAGTATCCAATTTGCTTTTACTCTGCGCGCTCTGTCTGCCCATAGTCCAAATGCGCGCCCAGGAAAAGCCCAAGACTGAGGAGCGCGTGAGAGTTCCAACTCCCATCAAGGTGCAGATTGTCTTTACCGAGTACGAAGGCGACAAGAAGATTTCCAGCATGCCGTATTCGTTCACCGTGATTTCCGATGAAAAGGTGGGCGGTAGGTACTCAACGAGTCTTCGAACTGGCATCCGCGTGCCCATCGAGACGGACGGCAAGGACCAGAAAACCAGCTACCTGGACATCGGTTCAAACATCGATTGCGGCATCGAGACCGGAGAAGATGGCCGCTTTCATCTCTTTTTGATCTTCGATCGGTCCGCGCTCTACCCCAACAAGTCCGCCGAGGGTGAGAGACTCGTTGCCGACCCAGGAGGCCTGCCGCTCGTCCGCCAATTTAGAACGTCCGAAAACCTAATTTTGAAGGATGGACAAACCTCGGAGAATCTCTTGTCCACAGATCCGCTCAACGGCCACACGCTGCGCGTCTCCGTCACCATCAATGTGCAGAAGTAAGGAGGGATACTTCTAACTTTTCGCAAGCACTGCTGCAAGTGCAGCGGTCAAATCCGCATGCAGAAACCGGTAGCCTAGTTTTTCCAACGCTTGCGGTGCGACGCGCTGGCTGGATAACAGCAGCGCGTCGGCCATTTCACCCAGCGCCAGCCGCAGCGCAAACGCCGGAGCAGGAAAGACCGCCGGCCGGTGCATCACCTTTGCAAGCACTTTTGTGAACTCCGCGTTTTGCAATGGCTGTGTCGACACGATGTTCACGGCGCCTCTTATTGAGGCGTTCTCAATCGCAAATCGCAAAATTCCGACGACGTCCTCGAGCGTCACCCAAGACATCCACTGCTGTCCGGAACCTAATTTTCCCCCAACGCCAATCTTGAATGGCAGCATCATCTTCGGCAGCGCACCGCCCTCGCGCGCCAAAATAATCCCGAACCGCGCCAGCACCACTCGAATCCCCAGCGCCTCGGCCTTCCGCGTTTCCCCTTCCCACTCCTGCCCCAGACCCGCAAGAAAATCCCCACCCGGCTTGCTGTCCTCCGTCAGCGTTTCGTCGCCGCGATCGCCGTAATATCCAATCGCGGACGCTGACACCAGGACGCTCGGCCGCGCATTCATCTTAGCCAGCGCTCCTATCAACGCGCGCGTTGTATCAATCCGGCTCGAACGCAGCAGCGCTTTCCTTTGCGTCGACCAACGCCCGTCCGCAATCGATGCCCCCGCCAGGTTCACAACCGCATCGGCGCCCACCGCCGCCCCGCCCAATTCTCCCGTCGCCGGATTCCACGCCACAACAAACCCTTCTTTCGCCCCTTCGCCGCCGGCACTCTGCGGCCGAACCAATCGGCAAACGGTATGCCCACCCCGCGCCAGCGCGCTCACCAGCACCGTCCCCACCAACCCCGACGAGCCCGTTACCAGAATCTTCATGTTTTTCCTCTTCGTTCTTCCTTGTCTGGCGGGGACAAAAGACCATCTCCCTGCACGCTACGCAACCCGCTCTCAACGGTCAAGCAATCGAAATCTTCAAATCTTAGCTCGCTGATGAAGTTGTCGAATTCTCCGTCGTCCTAATCAGATCGAGAACTGCAACGTTCGGGATTGCACACGCTCAAACCCGTGCCACTGGCCCCCCCAAGCAGTGCAGGTTACAATTCCCCTGTGCCACCTGTCTCACGATCCATTCGCGTCACCGTCCTCTTTTTCGGCCGCCTCAAGGAACTCACCGGCCATGCCGAAGACTCCGCCGAGTTCGCCGACGCCGCGACGATCGAGCAACTTTTCGCTCTCTATTCGGCACGCCACCCCGAGCTCGCAAAATACCGCTCCTCGGTGGTCGCTTCGCGCAACCAGGAGTTCGCCGCCTGGGATACCCCTCTCCGCTCCGGCGATGAAGTCGCGTTTCTCCCTCCCGTAAGCGGCGGCTGACGCATCAATATGGCGACACTCCCTCACGATGACATCTATCAATTGGTTCGCGAGCCCATCGACATAGCCGCGCTGGCACGCCACGTGCG
>DATNLB010000185.1:0-2427 GCA_035603095.1 Candidatus Acidiferrales bacterium | reverse complement strand
GGCAAGTCGAATTCATGCGCGTGAGGGTGTCCGTCTTTGCCCGATACAGAAGTGCGGGATTGTGACCGCAGTTGACGTAGTGGAGGGTCCGTGCGCGTGCATCGATTTCGGCGAGCAGCAACGTAACGTAGCGTTCGCCATCCGAAACGGAGTGGATTCCCGTGTTCAACCGTCCCACTATCTCCAGCATGTTTCGATCGTGATTCGCCTCAAGCTGCATGGCTGCCGCCGTCGCGGACATCAAGAGGGCAGCGGGAACACCTTTTCCAGCTACATCGGCAATGACGATCTGAATGCTGTGCGCGTCGACGGGGATATAGTCGTAATAATCGCCGCTCACGCCCCGCGCTGGCTGCATCATGCCTGCTATTTGGAGTCCGGCAATGGCCGGTTTGCCCACGGGAAGAAACAGGCGCTGGACTTGCGCGGCCAGCTCCACGTCGTGAAGGAGATCGTCACGCTGCTGCTGAACTGTGTTGGCGAGCGCTTCCCGCTGCTCGATATACCGCTGAATTAAATAAACAACAAAGCCGAAGCACAACATGGCGGAGAGATTGTGGAAGATCCGGAGCCCCGGGTTGAGATTCCGCGGGGAGTTATAGTCATGGAACAAAATACAAACCACGATGAGGCTATAGTTGATGTTCCTGCGCAGGAAAATCGCGCCGACACCAAGAGGGAGAATGTAGAGGTAAACAAGCGAAATCGAAACAACGAGATGGTCTGCATACGCGACCGCGCCAAACGCCCCCAAGACCAATACGAGTGGCAGCCACGCCGCTCCATTTGAGGCCACTTCCTTCCGCAGAAGAGACTGCAAGAAAACCCTTTCGCGAAAATCGCCCAACTTGGCCAGCGTAAAAGGTCGAGAAGTGATGCTCATTTCGGGTCCGTGTCAAAAAAAATGGTACACGTGCTGGCGAGTTCAGAGATCAAACCTACTTCCCCGTTCGTTGGCTCGGCACTTTGTAGCCGTCGGTAAGCGTCTTTAGGAAAGCGACGAGGGCATCTTCTTCCTGGTTCGTCAGTTTCAGGTTGCCGAGTTGTCTCTTGTTGAGGTTGATTGAGTCCTCTGCCTCCGGCCAGCAAGTGAGCTTTTCGCCGGAATCGCCTGCCTTGCACTTGGGCAGGACGTCGCGCGTGTTGTAAAAATGCACTACTTCTTTCAGGCTTTTGAAATAGCCATTGTGCATGTAGGCCTTGACGAAACTTGGCGTGGGACGCATGTCGACATTGCGCAAAGTAGGTACCCGGAACTTCGCGTCGAACTTCGGCGCGAGTTTGATCCACCCAGAATCAGGATTCAGTTGACCGCTATCGCTTTGCAGCGTGCGCAGGAAGGATCCGACTCCCGTATCGAGGTACGTCCCTCCCGCGAGGTTGGCGCTATAGCCGCGCTCGTCGGGCGCGTTCTCGTAGTAAAACTGCAATCCCGGATTTCCTGGGACGCCGAGGTTACTGGCGGTGAAATCCGTGAATAGGGGCTCTTCACCGGGCCCGCCGTCCCGATGACATTGATTGCATCCCGCCTTGCCGCGGAACAGCTCATATCCCAATTTTTCCTGCGGAGTGAATTGGTCCTTTCCTGCCTGCACGTAGTCATACTTCGACGTGAAGGGACTCACCTCTGGTGAGAACTCGTATGCGGAAATCGCCAGCCCGAACTCGTCATAGACGTGATCGGCGCGGGCGCGGCCTGCAGGACTCAAGTGGACCGGGTACTGATCATTGTGACGTGGCGGCCCCGGAGTCGCACAGATCTTTTCCACGTCGGGAGGCCATTGAATGGTGAACGAGTCCGTCCCCCACACCGTCTCAAAAAGCTTGCGATAGGGAGCCTGGGAAAGGCGGTATGCAACACAGGCCGAATCCGGCAAGCCCATTTCTACCGGATTCGTCGGTGGTCCCTGCGCTTGCTCGGCGCTTGGATTCTGCAGGCGGTAGCCGCTCGCGCGCATATCCCAGAAATTTCCGCCAACAAAGTCACCCTGGAGTACGTTGTAGTGGAGCACCGGCGCGAAGGGCGCGTACATGTAGCTCTGCGGCTTTCGGTTGCTGAACCGCGTTCTCACCGATCCCGGATACGACACGGTACTCTGATTCAAAGATTGAATTGGACCAGTGAAGCCTGTCTCCGGCGTATGGCAGAAACTGCACGCTTCGTTCTGATTGACCGAGAGATGTTTATCGAAGAGCAGTAACTTTCCGAGCGTGCGAACCTGTCCTTGGCGATCGAGCGTGGCGTGTTCCATCTGGCTCAGAGTATTGGCCTCAATCCGGTCCACTTCGGCAACGACCTTCGCCACATCTTGATCGAACGAGGGAGGCATCTGACCGCCGAGGTTGCCGGGTGACTTTGCTTTGCCGGAAATGGATGCACCAGCCTGCGGTTTACTTGCGGCTGAGATTAAGAGCGCGCCGAATGTG
>DATNLB010000395.1:0-5338 GCA_035603095.1 Candidatus Acidiferrales bacterium | reverse complement strand
CGCCAATGAGATAAACCTTGCCCATCATGCCACGCACTCGCCGCGGCCCAGCTTCAGGGAATAAGTCTCTGTGTCGCCCCAGTCCACGAAGATATCCTCGGAAGTGGACGTCACCTCCGCCAAAGGGAGCAGCCGCTCTTTTATGGTCTTGTCTGGCGTGCGCGTGACCCATGCGGAAAATGTTTCGGCCCCCTGACGGTCCTGCTGATAGAAACTCAGGAGTTCTCGAATAATCGCGGGGATCGGCCGCGCAGGCACAGACATGATCTGACGCCCAAAACGCACGCCGTAGGCATTCACTTTGCCGCCGAGCAGTAGCTGATAGTAAGGAGCCTGTTGTTCGCCCACCTTCCTGACGTTGCCGTAAAAACCGATATCGGCAATGTGATGATGCCCGCAGGAGTTAGGGCAGCCGCTGATTTTGATGCGCAACTTTTGGATTTCCGGATCGGTGTAGTCGTTCAGCTCGCGCGAAAGAACCTCGGCCAGCGTAAGAGACCGCGTAATCCCAAGATTGCAGGTGGTGGCTCCCGGGCAGCCCGTGACGTCGGAAATAGTGCGCGCTCCGTCCGTGGCCAGATCAAGTACGCGAAGTTCGTCGTAGATCGCGCGCACACGGTCAAAAGGAACCCACGGAATGACCAGATCCTGATTGACGGCAATGCGCACGCCGGTCAGTTTGTTCTTCTCCAGAACATCCGCGAGGCCGCGCATTTGGTTGCTATGAAATGTTCCGGCAGAAAGTTTGACCCACACGCCGCCATATCCGGCCTGGCGCTGAAACATCAAATTGTGTTCGGCCCAGCGGTCGTATTCGGGATCCGTTTGCGTACCAGCCGCTGAAGAAGACAAAGGCGACGGCGCGATGGTGACCAGCGTCGGCTGGATAGGAGTGGGCACGGTAAAAGTCTCCGCCGGAGCCTGCGAGACCTTGCGCTTTTCGGCAACCAGGCGGCGGAACTCTTCGATGCCCTTCGCGCGCAAGACAAATTTCAATCGCGCCATGAGCTTGTTCTTGCGGTTCCCCGTTTCCGTGAATACCCGCAAAATAGCCTCGACGGTGGGAAGCAGCTCTTCTTCGGGCAGGAAATCCGTGAGGACCGCGGCCTCCGTGGGCAAACTTCCGAGACCACCGCCGACGAGAACCTTGAAGCCACGATGCGACGTGCCGTTGTTGCCACGCACTTGCGCGATGAGGCCGACGTCGTGGATCCCGGCAACCGCGCAATCGCCGTCGTTTTCGCAGCCGGAGAAGGCGATCTTGAACTTGCGCGGCAAGTCGTGAAAATCGGGATGGCGCAAGAGATATCGCGAGACGCCCAAAGCGTAGGGGGTCACGTCAAACGCTTCGCCGGGGCAAATACCCGCCACCGGGCAGGCCGTGACGTTGCGCACGGTGTTACCGCAAGCCTCGCGCGTGGTCAGGCCCGCATCGGCGAGCAAGCGCATCGCAGCGCCCACATTCTCGAGTTTCACGAAATGGAATTGAACGTTTTCGCGCGTGGTGAGGTGGCCACGGCCGGTCGAGTATTCGTCGGCAATAATCGCCAGTGCGCGAAGCTGCGCGGGCGTCAGCACGCCCGCGGCGATCTTGACGCGCAGCATTTGGAAGCCCGGCTGCCGCTGGCCATAGGTGCCGTGCTTCAGCCGGAAAGGACGGAATTGTTCTGGCGTGATGGCGCCGCTCTGCAGCTCCCGGATGCGCTCTTCAAAACGGACGATCTCCGCCTCAATGACTTCTCGGCTGTGCCGTTCTTCGACTTCGGATAACGCTGCCACACTCATAATTCTTGGCTCCCAAGTTCCCTGCTCTGAAAACCCTTGATCCAAAAGAAAAAGCCCACATGACCAGGCTCTCTGGCATGTGGGCTTCAGAACTTTATGATTCAGCTACAGCTAAGTCCGGAAACTCCTCTGGCCAGAGATGGGGATCGTGCAACACGCAGCGTTGCACGTGCAGGGACAACACATCATCTGGCAACAGGTTCTCATCAAGCTAAAGGATACTTTCCAGGCCGATCCTTGTCAAAGGGTAGGCCCTACCAAACATTCGATGCATCCTACTCAAAAAAGTAATCCATGGCAACCGGGATTTATTACGGCTTCGCGGCTGCCAGAGCCGGCCCCAGCAAAGTAGCGGTCTTAATGGAGTCCAGCTTGGGCCAGCCTTTGTCCAGATAGGGCTTACCCAGCTTGGAGATTTGATCCTGGTCGGGACCAGCGCTGTCCCCGTATTGGTCGTAGAACATGTCTACTACCTTCATCCCCGGAGCCTCGACGTAGCCGAAAGGTGAGAAGCCTTGCCGGTCGAGCCCCACGTTGTCACTCAAATTGATAAAGATTTGCGTCGAGCGGGTATTTGGCAGGCTCGTTTTCGCGTACGTCAGGTAGCCACGCTTGTTGGACTGCGTGACGGGCTCATCCTGGATATTGGCCTTCTCCCACGCGGACGCAACAGGCGGATAGGCGCTGATGCCAAATTGAACGACGAAGCTAGGCACCACGCGGAAGAAGCTGGCGTTGTCATAGAAGTGGTGCTTCACCAGATTGTAAAAGCGGTCGGCGCCGATGGGAGCCCAGGCGCGATTCACAGTTACAACAAAATCTCCGCGCGTGGTGGTGAACTTCACCTTAAATGTGTCCGGCGCTTTGTCCTTGAGGAGAGCAGCGCGAAGAAGTGCGCGGTCGTAACCTGAGTGTGGCGCGGGCGCCGGTGCGCTGGCGGTTGCCTCCGGCTGCGCCGCGGCGGTCGCTGGCGTTTCTGCCTTTGGAGCAGCCGTAGCCTCGGCCTTGGGCTGTTCCGGCGGGGGTGCTTCCGCAGTCTGCTCTTTCGACTTACAGCCGAAAAACAGCGTGCCTATTGCCACAGCCGTGACAAACCACTTTATGCGTTTCATTTTCTAACATTCCCCCTATGCTTACTTGTCAAATTTTTTGGTTGCTCTTACTTCCTGGCATTCGGCTCGCGGCTGACGCGTTCGACTTCCGTCATGACGCGAAGAGTATTCTCGCCGAGAATTTTCTTTACGTCACCCTCGGAGTAGCCTTTTTGCAACAGGGCTTCGGTGATCTTCGGAAGTTTCGTGGCGTCTTCCATGCCGTAAGGCATATTGGCGCCGTCGAAGTCCGAGCCCAGGCCCACGTGATCGATGCCGGCAATTTTCACGGCGTGGTCGATGTGTTCGATGATTTTGCCGAATTCCACACGCGGGAGTTTGCCCTGTTCGACGTACTCGCGGGTGATGCGGTCGCCCTCGATAAGCTGGCAGCCTTCGTTCTCCGCGCACCTTTTCATGACCTCGGCGCTGATGGCCTTGTTCAGTTCCGGATCGGCTTTTTCCGCGTTGCGGAATTCCTGACTGAGAAAGCCCACGTGGTAATTGATCTGCACGACGCCGCCTTTCGCGGCGAGATCCTTCATCATCTGGTCGGTCATGTTGCGGGGCGCATCGCAAATGGCGCGGCAGGAAGAGTGCGAGGCAAAGAGCGGAGCTTTGCTGGTTTCCAGAGCGTCGTAAAATGTTTTATCGCTCACGTGGGAGATGTCCACCATAACTCCGAGGCGGTTCATTTCGCGGATCACGTCCTTGCCGAAATCCGTGAGGCCATTGTGCACGGCCTTGTCCGTGGAAGAATCCGCCCATTCGTCATTGCCGCTGTGGGTAAGCGTCATGTACCGGACGCCCAGAGCCGCGAAGCTGCGCAGCACACCCAGATCGCTGTTGATCATGTGGCCGCCCTCGACTCCGAGGAGTGCTGCAATCTTTCCTTGTTTGTGGGCGTCGCGGATTTCGGCCGCAGTCGTCGCCAGAATGAGATCGTTCGAATGCTTGCGAACCTGCTCGCGCACCGCGTCGATTTGAATCAGTGCACGGTCAACGGCCTCAGGCCCGGTAATTTTGCTGGGCATCCAGATGGAAAAGAAAATCGCCCCAAGATTCCCTTCCCGCATGCGGGGAATATCGATGCTCCCGGTGGTGCCGCGCGGACCAAGGTCGAACTTTCCATCAAGAAATCGCTGCGTCGTGTCGTCGTGCGTGTCCACGACGATCGAGGAGAAGTGCAGCTTGCGCGCTTTTTCAGAAATGGAATCGGCGGACACGGAAAGAATCGCAAGACCCATAGCGGAAATCCACACAACGGCTAACAGCACGGCACGCACCATTTTTCCCCCAGGGCACGAAGCATAGATTGTAAACGGAATTGAGCGGAGAAAAGGCGCGAAATTTAAGATCTGGATCGTGCGGCCCAGGCCACCGTTCCTGCTGTCTCAGGACCAGCATCCGAGGGCGCAGTCCTAGGGCGAATCCAAGTGCGCCATTCGGGGATAGCACCACAAGAAAACGATTGCCGCCACAACCAGCACAACCAAGCTGACGCGGACGCCGAAGATGCTGCGCGGCAGGTTGCGCAAGGCGACGGGGACAACAGTCCGGATATGCGAGTTCTGACTATCTACGTTTTCAAAGGCGTAGCGCCACTCCCCTTCCTCCAATTGGTGTCAAATGGTGTCAATTTTGAATGGCTTGCAAAAAAGGAAAACTAACGGCGGTCGCCGATCCACTCGCCATCCCGCTTGGCTTGCTTTCGATCTCATCGTTGCGTTCCGGAAACCCACTGGCAATCTCGAAACCTGTTTCCTCCCTATCCTCGATATAATTGTATGCGGGAGATAACTTAACAGGAGATATGAGAACGACGGTCACCGCGCTGCTGTTGTGCCTGATGTCCTTTGCATTTTTTTTGCGCGATATCGGAAATCCACCCGAGTTCCTTCTTGACGAATGCCAATACGTCGGCTCCTCGATCGCCCTACTGGCACACGCTCCCAATCCGAATCCGGAAGCGCCACCGCTCGGAAAACTGATTATCGCCGGTGGCATAAAATACTTCGGAAACAATCCCCTGGGCTGGCGCATTATGAGTGTCGTTTTTGGCGCGCTCACCATAACGGGCTTTTTCCTGTGGGTCAAACTCCTTGTCGGAGACTATGGCATTGCCTTAACTGCGGCAATTCTGGCGCTCCTGGATAATTTTATGTTTGTCCTGGCCCGCGCTGCTCTTATGGATATCTTCCTGGTCGGATTCATGATTTTGGGATTGCTCGCCTTTACAGCCGCAGTTAAGCTCGACAACATTAGCGTGGCAGCCCGCCGCGCTGTTTTCCTTTTGAGCGGCGTACTTTTCGGCTTCTCCTGTGCATGTAAATGGAACGGAGTTGATACCCTGGCCGTCGTCATTGCGACCACTATTGCCCTGCTTTGGGCGTCCAACAGGTTCCATAATCCGGAACTGGCCCCCTATGCAGAACGCCTGCGGCAAACTGGCATTCCCTGGG
>DATNLB010000298.1:0-3563 GCA_035603095.1 Candidatus Acidiferrales bacterium | reverse complement strand
ACCTAGTGCCCAACTACCAACTTCGGACCCACCATTGATCAACACGTTTGGCGGGAGAGAGCCGCCGGCTTTCAATTGGACTACCGCCCCACCGCCGGGTGTCGACACGGTCAGATTCGTGAACTGGTAGCCTGCCGAATTGGAGGCGGTGACGAAAATGCCGTTTTGTACACCATCCAGATCGACATCACTTCCCGTTCCAAAGCCGCAGCGGGGATTTTGCGTGGCGTCGGGCGAATCGGTTAGAAGGATGCCGGCGTAACGAAAAAAAACACTGAAATCGTGAATCTCGAGGCCATCAACACGATTCACCACCAAGGCAATCCCGTGCGTCGCGACCCAGTTGTCGATAGTGGTCGGTGGAGTTGAGGGGTTTTGCATCACGTCCCAGTACACGGTATTGAGCAGATTGCGAAGCGTGACGTGGTCGTGCGCGTGGTCGATGTTGACTCCGATATTGAAGGCGCCAATGAATAGATCCTGGGCGATAACCCTGCCGCTCTCGATGTCCAGGAAGCTATAGGCATTGGTTACCGTGGAACGGACCACCTTCGCACCGGGAGAGGCCGCAACGATCGTGTAGGGATAGACGTTGGGAGCCGATGCGCTGATACCCACCTGGTTCGGATAGTGGAAGAGTAGATCGCTCACTCCAGCACCGAGACCATTTAAGATTATGAAGGGAGCGCTGGTGTTCGTGACCAGAAGAGTAGGCGCGACTGTAGCCGTGGCCGGACTGGCTCCTTCTACGTCAAAGGGACCTTCGATGGCGCCGCACAGAATCACGCCAGCGGGGACGATGAATGTTCCGGTGGTGAAATAGCGAGCCACATTGAAGACCACTGCGCCTCCACCCGCGGAAGCCGCAGCATTGATGGCGCTTTGAATCGCTGCGGTGTCATCGTTCTTGCCGTCGCCCTTTGCACCGAATGCACTTACCGAGGTTCCGGTGCACACAGCTTGTACAGGAGTTCCCCCCATTCCGCAAAAAACGAGAACGATAACAGCCGCGCGAGCCATTCTCATCGACACACCCCCGGCATCGAATCCTAAACCGCGAACTCTGCCCAAGCGCACAGCAGCGCCGAGCAACAGGGGGCTAATCGTACACACCGAGCTATGCCGGAGTCTAGCGGAGGAAGACAAATCAAGAGGAAGTACGTAATCACGGCCCTTTGACACGGTAGAGGTCTGGGGTTCGAGTCCCCACGGGCCTACCATCGTTTTTGGGTCCGGCCCGGAGACATGGGTGACCAGGCCCTTGTTTTGTTCGGCGGAAAGAGACAAACTTTTGGTATGTCCTCGGGAGCCCTTCAGTTGGTCCAGGAGGCGGCGAGTCCCTACCTCCCGTATCGCCGCGCCCTGCTCTCATCCGCCCAGATCAAGGAGTTGAGCACACCCAAGCCTTGGCGCGCCATCGTTGACGCGGTCATTTGCTGGGCTTGGATTGTCGCGGCAATGAGCCTCGTGGCCATGCACACTTCCTGGTGGACTGTTCTGATCGCCATCCCCGTTATCGGCAATCGCTATTACGCGCTCTTCATCATTGCCCATGACGGCATGCACCGCCGGCTTTTTCCCACCATTAAAAGAAATGATTTTTGGACGGATGTCCTCGCCCTGGGGGCGATCGGGGCGATTACCCACATCAACAACCGGAACCATCTGACGCATCACCGGCATCTAGCGACGCTGGAAGATCCGGATCGCCACAAGCACGCGTGTTTCAATAAGGCCGACCGCCCGGAACTTCTGGCATTCTTAACAGGGCTCGTTAGCGTCTGGAGTTCCGCAAAAGCGGTTTTCTTCACGCGCGCACGAAAAAAAATTCAGAGTCCCCAAGCGGGTCCAGGCGCCAACGGTTACACTCTTCAAGATTTCGTGATCCTCGCGAGTTGGTTTGCACTCTTGGCTGGAGGACTCACCTGGTTCATTGGTTGGTGGGCGTATCCAGTGCTTTGGCTGCTTCCGGTGTATACCTTCATGTTTCTTGGCGACAATTTCCGATCGTTCGCGGAGCACTCTCATCCCGAAGGCGATCGAGCAGCGGACCACCACCGGCTGATCACTTACGCCAGCAACCCGCTCGAGCGGATGCTGGTTGCTCCGATGAACATGAATTTTCACACCGCGCATCACCTCTGGCCTTCGATTCCGTACTACAATCTGCCGACGGCGGATCGCTTGATGCGGGAGCATCCTGGCGCCGCCGGACTGGAGTGGCGCGGTTCTTACTTTGCCTACCTGCTGACTTACTGGTCCGCGTTGCCCATCGCAGAGTGCAAGCAAGTGCGATGAGTTCCGCGTCCGACTCCTGGCAATCCACGCCAGTGCCGGAAGAATTCCTGCGCCGAGGCTCCCCCACGATCGCAGCGGAGGATGTTCCAGCGTGTCCCGTCTGCGGTGCTTCCGATTACTCGCAGTTCGCCGTGGGTTTCGATTATGAATTGTTGACGTGCTCGAATCCCTGGCGTTTTGTGCAGTGCCGCGCTTGCCAGCACGTCTGGTTGAATCCGCGGCCGGCGGTAGCCGAACTCTGCGTCGTTTATCCGCCCACGTATTACGCGTACAACTACGACACGATCAATCCCATCGCTCGCAAGGCGAAGGAGATGCTTGACCGGCGCAAGATCGCGAAGATCGTTCGTCAGTGTCCAAAAGCGCCGAAGAGTTACCTGGATGTCGGCTGCGGCGACGGGCGCTTCCTGCGCGTCATGGAGCAACTGGGCGTGCCGCGCTCCGGACTCTACGGCCTCGAATTGGACAAGCGCGTCGTGGAGCGCTTGCGAGGCCAAGGCTACAGCAGCGTATTTTGCGAGCGCGCGGAAGATATCTCCAGTTTTCCCGACGGAGGCATCGACCTTGTCACCATGTTCCACGTCATCGAGCACGTGGATAATCCGGGGACAGTCATCGGCCGCGTCCGTCGCTGGCTTTCTCCCGGGGGCGTCTTCGCACTGGAAACACCCAACCTGGACAGTTTGGATGCGCGGCTCTTCCGGCGTACCTACTGGGGTGGCTACCACATCCCCCGGCACTGGAACCTTTTCACGCCCGCGGCGATATCCCGCCTGCTAAAGGACAACGGCCTGGAAGTGCTGGCCACCGTTTTTCAAACCGGCCACTCCTTCTGGATGTACTCCCTGCACCACGCGGTGCGCTATGCAGGCAAATCGCGGCCGCGTGCCGGCGCGTGGTTTGACCCGATGAAAAGCCTTGTGGGCCTTGCGGGCTTCACGGCTTTCGACCTGCTGCGCGGATTTCTCGGTTCAAAGACTTCAGCGATGCTCGTGATCTGCCGCAAGACTTCCTGACCCTCAGTTCACAGAATTCGCCGATGCTCGGGGCAGGCAGGATCAGTAGCCCTTCCGACTGGGTCGGAATCTTCGATTGCCGGATGCTTAAATCGGCGAGGATGGTGAGCAGCAAACACACGGAAAGATAGCTTGAAAATACGCTACATGAACGCATTGGGCCGCGTTTATTTGCGCTCCGCAGGCACTCGAATGGCCTCATTCATATCCGTGTTTGCCTTCTTGCAAGATTCACGGTCACCTTGATAA
>DATNLB010000545.1:0-3318 GCA_035603095.1 Candidatus Acidiferrales bacterium | reverse complement strand
GATGGAGTCAAGGAGGTAACCCCCGCTCGCAGGAAAACGAAGAGCGAGGGGACGAGCAGTCGGAAGTCTTAGCATCCTCATAGTACCGCAAGAAAAGTGGCGAACCGACCCGAGGGAGCCACCGAGTAGGGAAGGGGGATGCCGGGCATAGGAAACTGTGGGTGTGAAACACGAGACGGGAGGACACAGAGCCGAAGAATGGAAGTGTCAACGAAACAGCTACAGATAGCAGAACTGGCCGCAACGAGACCTGAGGAGAGCTTCACGTCGTTGAACCACTATCTGGACATGGACTGGATGAAAGAGGCCTACCGGCGAACACGGCGTGAAAGCGCACCAGGCGTCGATGGGCAGACAATGGAGGAGTACGGGAAGGAACTGGAGAGCAATCTCCAGGAGCTGATAGGGCTGGCCAAATCGGGCCGCTACCATGCACCGCCGGTACGGCGGGTGCATATCCCCAAAGGGGACGGCAAGGAAACGCGCCCGATCGGTATCCCGACGGTGGTTTCATATTGCACCTCATTCAACGGCCTTTTGGGATCGGTTGCATTTTAATACGGCTGGAGTTGGTAATCCAAGTTTTTAACTCCATTTCTTTTTCCGGACTCATGGTCAGCCAGTGCGGGGCAGTATTGGACAGCCTGCGGGTTGGGATGTGCCCCCGTTGTATCCAGTAGTGGACGACCCCGATACCGATCTGAAAGTGTCGAGCCAGTTCTTTGACGGTAAATTCTTCGGGTCGCTTCAAAACCGGCGCTGGGATTTCGTAGCGATAACGAATCCAATCGATCATGCTATCGGTGAATGGCTTGCCTTTGGCGCTGCGTAATTGCGCTTGATTGAGTGCAGCGGCGATCTGCCAGTCGGTCATCGTGAGGGCCAAGGTTCGGACTTGGGTAACGATCGATTCGGGATAGCGAATGCGCACGGGCATGGGCACAGGAAGATCGACAACCAGATCCTCAATCGCGCCGCCCTGCCAGCGAATGTGGAGGATTGCTTTTCGCTCTGCCCGGCGTTTTTCGACTGTTAGATCCTTGATTAACAAGCGCAGCATGCGCTTGCGATCTTTGGCCGAAGTCGTCTGAGCTTGCCACAATCGGGGCAGATCTTCGGCCATGGCCAGTAACTCGGCTTGCTGTTTGCTGGTTAGTTCAAGTCCCTGTTGTTGGCGATACTTCTGGTAATCGTCCTTGAGCCGCTGCGCTTCTTCGAGGGTTTGGTTCCAACGTTGCTCTAAGGTGGCGGCCACCAGACGATGAGAGGGATCGACCTCTTCGTAACGTCGTTGGGCTAACTGCGCTTGATAATCGAGGCGTTCAATGCGCATTCGCCATTGTCCGTCAATCGCCTCGCTGCGCAGTTGCAGTTCGTTGACTGCTCGCAAAGCGATCTGGAATTGCTCGGGTTGGAGCACTGTCAGAACGCGTTGGCTCACGGCCTGATCGACGAGATTAGCCTGAATGTGAATGCAGTCCTCCAGGTGAATCGTGTCCTGAGAGCGAGCACTACATTCGTAGACGGGATAAATTCCTCCATTGCCCTTGTAGTGAGGTGAAAGCCGGCGGCCACAACCACCGCACAGCAGCAAACCCTGGAGCAGCGCCCGACCTTCGCGTGCGATATTAGGCAAGAGCTGTTCGGGTTTATTGGTTTGGTTGTGCAACAAAATCTGTTGGTTCTCCAAATACTCCTGCCAACTGATGTAAGGCTGATGATGGTTCTGGATCAGTACGCTCCAGGAATCGATCGGCTGCTCGAGCGTCCGGGATCGGATTTGGCCCTCGGTGGAAAGAGATTTGCTCGATCTGAATCGGCCAAATACGTAGGCGCCAGTGTAGGAAGGATTATGGAGCACTCCCAGCACCCGGCTGTGCTTTAAATTGCCCCAAAGCAGTTTGCCATTCCAAACTCCGCCATAGGAACGCTTGGGGAATCGGAGTTGGTGTTGAGCGAAATGCCGAACGACGCCGTAGGCGCTGCCGGTTTGGCGGAAGAGCTCGAAAATGAGTTCGACCGCGCTGTGAACCTCCTGGTCGGGATCGATCAACACGCTGCCCGGTTCTTCCCCATAGACGTATCCGACGGGCAAGGGGAAACGCAGCTCTCCGCGCTGGGCTTTATTACGTTTGCCGCCCTGGAGGCGCGCGCGAATGAAATGGAGCTCGGCTTGGGACATGGTTCCTTTGAGTCCGAGCAGAAGTTGATCGTTGAAGTCGGCCGGATCGTAGCAACCGTCCTCGTCGACGAGCAAAGTGCCGGTGAGGGCGCAGATCTCGAGCATCCGGTGCCAGTCGCTGCAGGAGCGCGACAGGCGAGAGGCTTCCAGTGCGAAGACCGCGCCGACTTTTCCCAGCGAGACATCGGCCACTAACGTCTTGAAATCTTCGCGGTTGTTGCTCTGAGTGCCGGACAAGCCTAAGTCTTGATCCAGCACCCGGATCCGGTCGCTCTGCCAGCCCAGGTTCAGGGCTCTGTCCTTGAGAGCGTATTGCCGGGCGGTGCTCTCCTGGTGATGGCGCACTTGGCCCATGGTCGATTGACGCAGATACACGTAAGCCATCTTCTGGTGATGGTGGGATTGGATCTTGGATATCATGAGCGATCGGCTGCGGCTGAGATTGTTGTGCTAGGTTGGCTTGCAACCAGCTTTGCAGAAAGTTGGCGACGAGCATCCCGGCCATATCCAGATCCAGCCAAGATGCTGAAGGCTCCATGTTTGCTCAGAACTTCGTTCGGCGCCGTAATAACTCGCGATTGAGGTTGCAAATCCGCTCCAGCAGTTGACGCACTTGCTGAAAGTTGTGGAGGTACTCGGAGACCTGTTGAGAGTACTCCACCGGCACGTAATCCATTTGGGGTCGTGCGCCGGGTTGGCTGACCGATAGATAGTACTTGGGCCCGTGCCCGGGGCCCTGGGCACACTTGCAACCCGGTTTGCCACAGCGTTTGAAGCGTTCGATCAACGAACCCCGCAGAATAAACGGTTCGAGGCGGCGCAGGTGCCTGACCAGGGCCTAACGTTGCTGAATCAGCTCGGCAGGAGGGGAATCGGAAGGGCTCATTATCAGACCAGTTGTATAACTGGTCTGATCCTATCGTATTTTTATTTATCGTCAATCCTTTTTGTTACGACTCGAACCAGATCGTGAAGCTTGAGCAAGCATCGCGCGTCCAGAATGGGAGCCGGTTCAATCAGGCCTGCGTCCGCAGACAGAACGGCTTGGTCGGTCCAATCGCGGGGGATCGGCAAACTGCCTTTTTTCTCGTCGTAAAGACTGAAGACTTCCCGTCCGGCAATCTTCCTGATTTTGA
>DATNLB010000294.1:0-5135 GCA_035603095.1 Candidatus Acidiferrales bacterium | reverse complement strand
GGTTAGGATTGATGATCATTGTAAGCGGCATCCGCTCGATAATTTGTATAACGCTGCGGCCGCGCTCGTTGATCAGCTCCGGCAGTGAACCGCCTAGAGTGGCAACTGGGCATCGGTCGCTTTTCGTGGGGTTGCTTTCTGCGCTGCAAACAGTTTGCAGATTCGAAGGAGTCTCAGCGGCTCGTGCGAGCGAGATGTAGCAACCGGAGATCAGTATGGACAATATTGTGATGCACAAATTCAGCGTTGGGCAGACAGTCAATCTCATCCCGAGGGTGCTGCGTTCGGCGGCGGCCGGCGAATATGAAATTCTCCATCTCATGCCGGCACCGGATGCCGATCCGGAGACTCCGCGTTACCGAATCAAAAACGTTGCTGAAAAGCATGAGCGCGTCGCTTCCGAAAGCGACCTAACTCTATCGAACCGATCGGGCACAGTATTCTCCTGACCACAGCAACTGCGAGCCGCTATCCAGAAAAACCTCCCCTCTGCTCGTTGTCGGAAGAGCTTTTTTTGTGGTCGTTTTCTCACGCATGGAACCGAGCCTTGCGCGGCGGTCTTTGATAACATTCGACAATTTGTCCAGTTCCTTTGGAAATAATTTCTCACCGATGGTTGATTGGACATACGGCCGG
Source organism: Candidatus Acidiferrales bacterium (assembly GCA_035603095.1). Lineage (GTDB taxonomy): Bacteria > Acidobacteriota > Terriglobia > Acidiferrales > UBA7541 > Acidiferrum. The sequence goes on along the minus strand of DATNLB010000294.1, from coordinate 4,499 downwards.
GATGGCTCGTAACGTGACTGCTTTGTCGCGTCGCCGTCCCGAAGATGGAAGGCCCCGCCCCCTGTCCCCCCTGACTCCGGCTGGGGCTTTTCGTTACAGTTTGCCACAGCGTAGGTAATCCCGCGGTGACTGAATATAAAATCACGGTCGCACGTATCGAGACGGACGCGCGAGACGCGCATGATAAAGAAATATGTGTTACGTTTCAGGTCGAGCGCGCGCCGATCAGTTTCCAGATCCCGATATTTCTAAACACCCATGACTTCGACGATACCGAGATGATACAGGTCGCTCGAAATATTCTGCATCGGATCTTCATGCAACTCGCTGCTGAGAGCAGGGATTGGAAACTGACAACCGCAGAGATGCAGCGTCTTTCGAAATTAAATGTGCGTCCAACGACACGTCCCGCCTAGCAAGAGGTGCATTGGAATTGCGTCAGTGTAAACAAGCAATGAGAGCCGCAACAATGACAGTCACCGAATCTAAAGGCCTCAAGAAGGGTAACCGTATATATTGGCGAGGCGATGCCACTGATAGCGGTACAATCACTGAGACGAGTTGGGATGCGGTCACGATCGCCTGGGACAATAGTCAGGTGGCTATCGTACACCACGGGGACATGCGAGAAATTGAGCGATCACCGGCAAGGTCGGCGACGGTGTAAAGGCTGCGGCACCCGTGCGTGCTCCTCACGAGCAACCTGTCGTCCGCCCCTCAGGCGGAGGCAGACACCGTCAATGGTTTGCGTCATTGCCGTCGAGTTGTCCTGAATAAGACGGGTTAGAACAGAACCGGTTATGTATGTTGGCAAGCGTCAGCCACGATTCCGCGAGGGCAACGGCCTGTTCTTTAAATTTCGGGGATTCGTTGGCTATCTCCATAAGTACTAGGGCGCGACTGCGACAATCATTGGAAAACTGCATGTTACGCACCCTTCGAATGAGCTAGCGCCGCTTGCACCCGAATGAAAGACACTAAGTGGACGCGCTCGCATCCCTCGTTTTGATCTCGGGCTTGTCGTACAAGACCACGTTCAATAAGGAATTATGGACTTCCAGCTTTCCGTTGTATTCGATAAAACCCAATTTGCGGAATTTGTTCATGAAAAAGCTCACCCGCGATCGGGTCGTGCCGATCATCTCCGCCAGAGTTTCCTGACTGAACGTTCCTACGATCGGCTCCGGCCGGCCTTCCTTGCCGAAATTTGCAAGGAGAAGGAGAAGCCGGGCCAAGCGCTTTTCGCTCGAATTAAATAGTTGGTCGATCAAGTCCTCTTCAATTCGACTGTTTCGAGACAACAAATACGACATGAACAGCTCAGAAAATTCGGGCTCACTGTGAATGGTCGCGATCATGGTCGCCTTCTCTAAGCGAGTAATTACGCATTCATCGACCGCCCTCGTTGTTGCGATGCGCAGCGGATGGCCATTCAGACACCCTTCGCCGAAAAAATGCCCGGGTCCCAGGATTGCAACCACCGCTTCCTTGCCTTGCTCGGAAACGACAGTGAGCTTGACCTTGCCTTGCTGGATGTAAAAAACCGCGTCCGCGACCTGTCCTTGTGAGAAAACAATTTGATCCTTCCGATAAGTTGATATCGTTTTCCCCTCGCCCACCTTGGCGAGAAATGTTTTTGGATCAAACGAGGCTTTAGTTTTCTTCCTCACAAAGGCTTGCCTCTTTCCCGTGTGGAGTATGGGTGTGCTGCCGACCATGGATGGCTCCTGTGCTATCGAGGCGGGAGCGCGATAGGTCTCTCAGCCACCGGTCAAAGCTGCTGTCGGTGATGATTATTACCGTACGCCTTTTCAACCCGTATGTCACTTCAATCGTCGGTGAGAAATTATTTCAGAAGGAACTGGACGAATTGTCGAATGTTATCAAAGACAACCGCGCAAAGCTCGGTTCCATGCGTGAGAAAACCGATCACACAAAAAGCTCTGCCGACAACGAGGAGCGGGATGAACCGACTCTCTCTCGGCTTGTAAGCAGCGCGGAGCCCGCGCCGATCGATATCATTGCCTTCGGCAAAAGACTCGCCGAGATCATCGCCAACCAGCCGGCCTCCGAACCTCGACTCTACCAATTGAAATAATGAACTAAGCCCCAAGTCCGTCAAGTTTGATGGGGTTGGCCGTGTCCCAGCTCGCGAGCAGATTGTCTATTGCCTCATCCTGACGGGCGAGCGAGAGCCATGAGGCGGCCATAGAGAGATTAAGTTTGCAGTAATAAGGTTGGCATGCTTCTTGAGCCGCCAAGAGATACTCGGCCGCGATAGCGCGGTAGCGTCGCGAATCGTGCATGGCGCCCTCCATTCGCCCCCACGCGTTGCGATGCGGAGTCCCCCTAAGATGGTGGCTTGATCCGGGAAGGGATGCGCTCGTTGACCGACGGCGTCTGTATAAAATTGCTCACTGCAATCTTTTGAAGCAAAAAGTGGCACTGTTTGCCCTATTCAAAAGAGCCCACTACCGCACTCCATCATCGACCCGGATCAGGTTTTGAATTTGCAAGCGTCCTAATTTAATTTTTGCGTGTGGCAACCTTATCTTCGGCTTCACGTTGTCTCCACAATCACGAGGATGAGCCTAGCAATACGCAGCATCGTCCCGAAGATGGAGGCCCCGGCCCCTGTCCCACCGACTCCGGCTGGGGTTCCTCTAGAAAAACGATGTTGCGAGGCGTGTAGGTAACCCAACGGCTTCACTTCATCGTGCGCCACCGCCTTGCGCTGGCGTCAAGGCCAAGCCCTTCGGACGCTGCGCGGCCTTGACGCCGCTGGTCGCCGTCGCCCGCATGATCGCGCCGGCTGCGAGGGAATGCCCTTTGCCTCACCAAGGGAATGACTTCGATCAGGATATTTTTTATCCTCAACCTAGTCCTCACCTGGGGCACCAGGCGCTTGAAAAGCTGGGTTGACAGAGGGCCGCAACGGTTCAAAAATCGCCGTATCACTCAACTCTGATTCCAGGTACTAGACCAGCGTTTTCGAAGTTCGAATCATATCAGGCCGCCTTGTCGAGCTTATAGGCCCAGGTGTGAACGACGGGCTCCTGATTGAAATAGTCCATGGCAGCCATGATCCGATCCTTGAGTTCCTGTTTGGACGCGACGCGGATGTGGCGGAGGACGGAGCGGGCAAGTTTAGAGAAGAAGCCCTCGACGAGGTTGAGCCAGGAGCCGTGCTTGGGAGTGAAGGTGAATTCAAAGCGGTGCGCGGGTTGATCGGCGAGCCAGGCTTTGGTCTCTTTGGAGATGTGCGCGGAATGATTGTCGAGGATCAACTTGATCGCTGTGTGGGCCGGATAGGCGGCGTCGAGAAGCTTGAGGAATTCGATGAATTCGCGGCTGCGATGGCGATCCTTGACCAGCGCATGGACCTTGCCGGTGACGAGGTCGATGCCGGCCAGCAAGCTGATCGTGCCGTGACGTTTATATTCATGCTCACGTGCGAAGGTCGCATGCACGCCGGGCTCGGGCGGCAAGTCGGGGGCGGTCGTTGCGATGGCCTGTATGCCGGGCTTCTCGTCGTAGGAAATGATCGCCATCGCGTCGCTCAGCTTCTTCTTCGAGACGGCTGCGGCCTGCTTCAAGATTCTCACTTGGCGATAAACGCACAGCACTTCGGCCATCTTCTCAGCAAAGTCAGGATCGCGCTGTTCCAGGTAGTATCGCACTTTGTGCGGTTTCACCTCTTCCTGGTCGAGGATCTTGCACACTGTGCCCTGGGCGAGGTTGGCGAGGCACGCATGTCCCTCCGCGGGTCCATGCTCGCGAGCGTGGCGGGCCAGAAGCCGCGTTGTCCACAGTTCGTGGGGATAGCCAAGTTCCTTCGCCTTCCGGCACGCCAACGACACCAGCCATGCCTTGGCCTCGGGAGTGATCGTCGGCTCTCTACCGGGGCGAGGGCGATCATCCAGCGCAGCCAGCGGGCCTTCGGCCACGGCGCGCTCGACGCAGCGCTGGACCGTTTGATGATGCAGCCCGAGTGCCCGGCCGACCGCAAAAAACGAGGGGTCTTCTCGATAAGCCAGCAATATCCGCGCCCGCTCCACCCGGCTCGCCGGTTCAGTGCGCGACTGCGCTATCGATCTCAACTTCGCCGTATCAGCTTCTCCAAGCGACAACTCAATCGCCCGCCGCCACGCTGCCATGACTTCTCATCCCGTTCTCTTGTGGGCACGCGCGACATATGTGGGAATCCGAAAACCAAGATGAATCCCCCCTTATGACAACTGACAACTTTCATGGAATCGATCGTCTAGCTCTTCGGCCGATAATGGGCGCAGAGGAGACCAGCGTCGTCCGGCTCGATCGGCAGGCCGAACAGGAGGCATTCGAGGGCCGATCGGCTCGCTCTCGTCGAGTCGCGGTACATTTCTCCACTGAGGTACGCGCAGTCCTGGCAGACACCAAAGTGCCGATGCGCTCCATGCGCAGCTACAGTGGTCAGCACATGGTGCAAGGCGTCGCGCATCGCGGCTTGCTCTTGCGCG
>DATNLB010000341.1:0-3316 GCA_035603095.1 Candidatus Acidiferrales bacterium | reverse complement strand
AATTTTGGCCGAGCAAACGGAAGTTATCACGACATCTTAAATGGATTAAATGGACAGGAGGCGTAAGGATATGGGGTTCTAGTGTAGCCGTCGAATCGTGCTAGCCTTGGACGCGGGCCACTCGTCTGAAGTGTTTTTTAGACCCAATCGTTTGGAGGAGGAACATGCCTTTCGACAGAACACGGCGACCAAGAAATGCGGTAGAGGTGGCAGAAGCGGCTTTCAAAGCAGCGACGACAAAGCCTCCCGAAGTCATAGCTCCAAAGCGGCCCTCTCTTCCGAATACGAAAGAGGTTGTGTCTTTGCGGATAGATCGGGACGTTCTTGAGCACTTCCAAGCGGAAGGTCCGGGATGGCAAGACAGGATGAATGAGGCGCTACGAAAGGCGGCCGGGAAATAGTCCGGTTACAGGGAACCCGGACTGCATATCCTCTCTGTGGGCCTTATGCCCCGACTGGCATTCTAGGCCCGCGAATCCAACGAGACTCCAAGGCTGAAAGCCTTCTGTCGAGTTGCGCCTTCGGATCTCTTGAGTGTCCGAGCAATTTTCCGCGCTGGCGTCTTTTGTCGAGCGAACGCTTTTAGATCGCGAATATCGTCTATGGTCCATTCACGTCGCTTTGAGCTCGTCTTGGCCATGTTGTCTCCGATCTGAAAATCGCAAAGAAAAACCCCCGGCGAAGGCCGGGGGGCAGTCCTCAGAAAAAAGACTAACGCTGGCCGCTCTGCTGGCCGGGTTTCTGCTGCCCGCCCTGCTGTCCGCCTTGACCGGGCTGCTGCTGCTGCTGGCCCGGCTTTTGCGAGCCGCCGCCCTGTTGGCCCGGCTTGCCCTGGCCGCCTTGCTGCTGTTGGCCCGGATTCTGTTGGTTCGGATTGTTCATAATCGCTCCTATTTGCATCTTCCCCGCGACCGAAAACGATTACGACATCGCACAGTTCTCTTCAAATCACTTCCTCGCGGCTTGATGTCACGCTAAAATTTTGCATCGCCGAGAGCATTCAGTTTGAGCCTTAATTCATTGATATCACAAGCTGCATCGGTAATGCTGGGCAATTGCATAGCAGATACTCCGCAATAGCATCGAGCCGCTTTGGGCAGCCTTCGCTTAATTCGATTAGGTACTCAATCGATAACGGTGCGCTTATTCCAGTGTTGATCTTGAAAAAGCCACTATCCTCGCCTCTGAAAATCGCATTGCTTTGCGCCCTGTAGCCGACTGCGCCGGCTCTTGGTGCGGCCGTTCTACGCCTCGAACAAACACTGCAGTTCTGAAAGTAGCAAATCTCAAGTGTGTCAGCCGGCGTATGCCGGGTGATGCAGAGCTTCCTGGACAAAGGGTCTGCACGCACGTCAATGGCAATCTCCTTCCGACGTCATGACAGGCGAGTGCGGTCTGAAATTATTCGACGCGCATGGCCGCCGCTGGATCTGCGTGGCCGCAGGAGCACGTGCTGAAGCGCGTCGGATTTGCCTATGTAGACAGCACGTCAAGTTGTCCGGTTTAGGTAGCACATCAATTGACCGCTTCTGTTGCTGTTGATGAGCCTGTGGACCATGTGGGCAACGCTCTTGCGTTGTCCACATGTCCACAGGCTGGGCGCCGAGCGGTTTAAGCGGCCCACTTCACCGTCTCCTCGATCACGCGACCGTTGGCATTGTAGCGGGCAAGACATTGCGGCCCGTGGAATATGGCATGCGTGCCGTCGTAGTATTGATGGACGCGAACCTTGGCTTTGACGAAGTGCGGGCGAAGCCGGCTGGGCGGGATTTGCAGCCGCAGGCCCTGGAAGGCCACGGTGTTGTCATTTCCGACAACGCGCTCTTCCTGGACGCACAGCACGTCCTGCCATTGCGTGAGCCCAACCGGAACGAAAGCGCTCCCGGGCTCGGCAGCAGTAACCGCGAAACGAGCGTTGTACGCGGGCAAGAAAACATCTGCGATGAAGCGGTTTGCCGCTTCCATATCGGCGATGCCGGCCAGCGCGAGTTCCTTTGGCAGCCGATCCTGAAGCGTGCGGAACATGCGCTCGCAGCGCCCGCGCGCCTGCGGCGAATAGGCGGCAATATGCTCGATGCCGAGCTGCGCCAGCCCCCGTCCCACTTGCGTCAACGCACGCGGGTCAACTTTCTCGCCTGCCTTGGGAGTGAAGAAATAATGGCTCCCGCGATCGCTGTAGAGGCTCAGTGGAAGCCCCCAGACGGCGAATACTTTCGCCAAGCCGCGGAAGCTCGAGAACGTCCCCTCTTCCTCCACCAGAAAGGCCGAGTAGATCTCGTTGGTCGCATCATCGAGGGTGATGATCAAATCCAAAGCGCGATCGAAAGCCGGGATCCAGCCATGTCGGGAGCCGTCCTGGTGCAGCATCATTCCGGGCAACGGCTTGCGCGGCCGCTTGCGCCGGTGTGCTCCACGCCGAGGCGCCTTCTGAAGGTAGCCGCGGTTCTGAAGATAAGTCTTGGTCCAGCTGTAGCCCCAGCGGAAGCTGTGGGACTGCACCAGGTGCTCGTGGAAGTGCTTGGCAGTAAATCCCTCATAGCGCTCCCGGTAGAGCCGCTCGACTTCCTCGACCTCTCCGGCAGGAACGCGCCTCGCGGACGGCTTGCCGAGCCGGCGGTCCAACAGACCAGCCTCACCCTCCTCTTCATAGCGCCGGCACCAACGGCGAAATGTTCGCTCATTGATCCCTAGAAGTTCCGCGGCTTCCAACTTGCTCAATCTGCCTTGCTCGCATCGGCCGAAAACATCCCGGAATTTCAACATTCGCACACCGTCCAGAACCTCTGTCCGCCTCATCGAATCCCTCCCTGGGGAAAGGACCACCATGAACCGGACAGATCGTGTGCTACATAACCCGGACAGATCGTGTGCTACCTACACGCGTACAAAATTTCTTGCCTCTGCAACGGGATACAAGTAAAAAAGGATATCCGAAAGAATTATGCGAAGGCCCGGTCATTGCGCCGGGCTTTTTTCTTGGCCCAGGCGCAGCGGTCCCCGCATGCCACGTTGTGGCGCATCACGCTGACGAACGTCTCGCCGAGATTGGAGGTCTTGCCGGCCGAATGATCGCTCGCCTCCCGCCGGTTTCAACGAGAGGCTGTAAATCATTGTGAATTTATCGATGCGGGTAGGATGCGTGGCCCTCACCTTCTTCTCCGGTATTATCATACGCGCTCTACCGTCGGTAGCGAAATCATTGTAAATTTTCCTGTTAGTTTACAATGAGCCTCGATTTCCTCTCTCCTTGGTTGCACTCATTTTGTAGTCGGCGCGGTCCAGCTGCGGCCGCATGCAATGACGATGGAGTGCCGGT
>DATNLB010000013.1:0-4574 GCA_035603095.1 Candidatus Acidiferrales bacterium | reverse complement strand
CTTGTTCGGATTTTCTGTGAACGGCCCGGCGGCACCGGCTTTGCGAAAAAGAAAAATATGGGATGCCACAAGCGCAAAGATGCAGGCGGGAATCAGAAAAACGTGGGCAACAAAAAATCGCGAAATCGTCAGAGTCCCCATCTCCGTCCCGCCGCGCATCATGCGTTTAAGGCTCTCGCCGATCCACGGAATTTCGCTGGCGGCGTTCGTCCCCACAGCGGTTGCAAAATACGCCTTCTGATCCCACGGAAGCAGGTACCCCGTAAATGCCATCGCCATAACCAGTCCAAAAAGCACGCAACCGGAAAGCCAAAGCGGCTCACGCCGGCCCTTATACGCCCCGTAAATATACGTTTGTGAAAGGTGCAGTAATAAGACCTTGAAGGGGGCTGCTTTTCCGAAAAACAGACTCTAATCGTTGCTTGAAACTAGATTGATAGCTGTCCCCAATTGCATACCTTCCCATCAATTTCAGCGTCCACAAATAATTCTGGGGATTGAGACACGAGTCTGGACTGTCGCCCTAGTTTCTTTCCGCCTATGCAACCACACCATGTCCAACTGTCCGACTGCACGTCCAAGTGGCCGATGGCCTGGTTGCCAGCTACACCGCCGGTCGCGGTCCACAAAAGCTAGCAAAGGGGGTACTGGGAAGTCCGTAAGGCTTTCCATTCATCGACGCCCTTTTTATCGTTTGCTTCACGTCACGGTGGCAGGCAACTTCCCAAGCACAGTGGAGCGCAAGCTGCTATTCTCGGCAAAATCCGAATGCACAAGGGAGAAGATCGGGGGCCTTCATGAAGCTAGATCATGGAGTATTAAAGAGCCTGCCGAAGGTGTTGCTGCACGAACATCTGGACGGCGTGCTGAGACCGAAAACGGTCATTACATTGGCGCGAAGCGCGGGATACGACCAACTTCCCACCGAAGATCCGGAAGAGCTGGCGCGCTGGTTCCACCAAGGAGCGAATCAGGGAAGCCTGCCAAAATACCTGGAAGGGTTTGCACACACGATCGCAGTGATGCAAAGCGAAGAAGCGCTGGAACGAGTGGCGTACGAACAAGCGGAAGACCTGAGCCGGGACGGGGTGGTCTATTTTGAGACTCGGTTTGCACCGATTTTTCATACGCGGGAGGGATTGAGCCACCAGCAGGTGGTTTCGGCCGTGTTGAAGGGTCTGGAGCGGGGCCAAAAGGACTTTGGAATTTCTTCAGGGTTGATCATCTGCGCGATGCGCAATATGGAGGTGTCGCTGGAAATGGCGGAGCTCGCGGTTGACTTTCGCGAGCGGGGAGTTGTGGGATTCGATCTGGCGGGCGAGGAGGGCGGCTATCCTCCGAAGAAACACGTGGACGCGTTTCACTATATTCAACGCAAGAATTTCAACATTACAATTCACGCCGGGGAGGGGTTTGGAAAGGAATCGATTTGGCAGGCCATTCAATACTGCGGAGCTCACCGGATCGGACACGGGACAAGATTAATCGATGACATTGCGGTGGCGGACGGCAAAGCCGTGAAATTGGGCGATCTGGCGCAATACGTTCTGGACAAGAGAATTCCGCTGGAGATTTGCCTGATCAGCAATGTACATACCGGGGCAGCACGAAGCCTGCCTGAACATCCCTTCAAGATTTTTTATCAAGAGAAATTTCGGGTCACCTTAAACACCGACAACCGACTGATGAGCGATACGACCATGACTAAAGAATTCGAGGCTGCGCGAGATACCTTCGGGCTATCCCTTGAGGACTTCGAAAAGATGACCATCAACGCAATGAAAAGCGCATTCCTGCCGTATGACCAGCGTTGCGACCTGATTTACTCGGTCATCAAGCCGGGTTACGCGAAGGTGCGCAATACGCAAGCCATAAAGTGATCCCCGAGAACCGGAAACGTGTGTTTTCCTCCAGGTTGCGGTTGGGGAACACCTGTCCGGAGGGACAGATTGACGGTATGACGCGGGACGTTCGAAGATGGGGGCTATGAGCCAAGTCACAGCAGCCTCTCCCCGGCGAAGCTCGCGCGTGTTTCATAAGATGCGCGTGCAGGCGCAGGGCCGCGGCCACAACGGAAAGAAGTTCCGCGAGACGTGCGAAACCGTGGTCGTCAACGGCCATGGCGGCCTCTTGATGCTAAAGCATGAGGTGGACAACGGAGAGATGCTGGTGATTACCAATCCGGAGACGCAGGAAGAGCAGGAATGCCGCATCGTTTATCTGGGTGATCCCGGGGAAAAGGGACAGCGTGTGGGCATCGAATTTCTCACACCCGCGCCGCGCTTCTGGGGATTGGAATTCAGCGACACCTCGACGACAGTAGATTCCTCACCCGTTCACTGAGACACCTGGGGCGGTGATGCGCACGGGAGCCTGGCTTCGCCGTTTGAAAAACCAATCGCCCAATCTCCACAAAAGAAGAATTCCGACCAGCGCGCCGTAAAAGAGAGGCTTGCGCACATCGGATTTTACCAGCCAATAGTAATGAATGACGCCGAGAACGGCGGAGGCGTAAATGCCTCGATGAAGCTGCTGCCAGCGCTTGCCGCCCAGGCGGCGAATCCAGCCCGTAGTGGAAGTAATCGCCAGAGGGATGAGCAGCACGAAAGCCGCGAAGCCCACGGTAATGTAGCGGCGCTTGGCGACGTCTTTCCACATGGCGGAAAGATCGAAGGATTGGTCCGGGCCGATATAGGTGAGGAAGTGCAGGCAGGCGTAAAAAAAAGCGAAAAGGCCGAGCATGCGGCGGAAGCGGATGAGCTCGGGCAGATGGAGAAGTTTGCGGAGCGGGGTGATGGCCAGGGTGAAGACGAGAAAGCGCAAGATCCAGTCGCCGGTGGCGTGCTGAACGAACTCCACGGGATTGGCGCCCAAGCCGCCATGAAAGGCGCGCCAAGCCAGACCGCCAAGCGGCACGAGGCAGAGCAAGAAGAGAACAACTTTGGTCCATTTGCTGGAAAGAAGTTTGCGCACGCGCTAATCCGGGCTCAATAATTTTTCTTCAGGTCCATGCCGGTATACAAGCTGGCGACTTGATCGCCGTAACCATTAAACATGAGCGTGGGGCGCTTGAAGATTTCACCGAGGCGGCGTTCCTTGGACTGGGTCCAGCGCGGGTGGTCGACCGTTGGATTCACGTTGGAGTAAAAACCATATTCGCTGGAGGCGAGGCGGTTCCAGGTGGTTGGCGGCTGTTTTTCCTGGAAGCGGATTTTTACCAGCGACTTGATGCTCTTGAAACCGTATTTCCAGGGCAGAGTCATGCGCACGGGAGCGCCGTCCTGGTTGGCGAGCGTTTCACCGTACATGCCGACGCAGAGAAGCGCGAGCGGGTGCATGGCTTCATCGAGGCGCAGGCCTTCAACATAAGGAAAGTCGATGCCCGCGTATTTTGCCTGCGGCATCTGCCGGGGATCGAAGTAGCTTTCGAACGCCACGAACTTTGCCTTCGGCGTGGGCTCGACGAGATTGACGAGATTGCTGAAGGAAAAACCGATCCACGGCACGACGATGGACCAGGCCTCGACGCAGCGGTGGCGGTAGATGCGTTCCTCGAGCGGGGCCATTTTCAGGATTTCGTCCATGGAGAACTTGCGGGGCTTTTTTACTTCGCCTTCGACGGAGACAGACCACGGGGAAGTGTTGAAGTTCTTGGAGTTTTTTGCAGGATCGCCCTTGTCGGTGCCGAATTCGTAGAAATTGTTGTAGTGGGTGACGTCTTCGAAGGTGTTCTGCTTTTCCGTGGTACTGAACGGGCTCTTGGCGAGGCCGGCGAGCTTCGTCGCGGCAAGCGTAGTTTGCGATGGCCATGCCAGGTCGAACAATCCCTTGCCTGCGGCGGCCGTGGCGCCAACGATGCCCATGGCACGGAGGAATTTGCGGCGGTCCAGATAGACCGACTTGGGCGTGACATCGGCATACGTCAATTCTGGGGCTTTGCGGATTAACATCTCTTTCCTCCCGATCTCCTGGGGCGCTTCGGCTTCACAATCATATTACGTACATCTATCTAAATTGGATGCTGGAATTTGGCCAGCCGACATTCGCATTCATTCCGGGAGCTGGACAGGCCGATTCCTGCACTGGTTAGTGAGAGTGGTCTGCCGCAGAAAAGTTACAGGGAATATTGCTGTCATTGGAAGGAGTATTTGCATTCGAGGCTAACCGTGGAGTCGCTTCAATACTTTTTGAGCGGCTTCGACACCGTGGTATTGGGCCTCTTCGAAAATGGAAATGGCGCTAAGGTCGGAGTTGGCGAAGAGGATTCGGTCATGGAGGCGGGACAGGCGGCGCCTTTCTTCGGAGAAAATCGAACCGACGGCGGGGCGGATCATGGCGTGGCCCATACGCATGATGTCGATACGGGAGACGCACTGGCGAACATCGGAGTGCACACGCTCGAGGTCGCGGAGAATAGCTTCTTTCCAATAGGCCCAATCTTTGTCGAGGAGCAGCTGGCGGTTTTGCGCAGGCGCACCTTCGGCGAGAGCCCAGTAAAAGGTCCAGACAGTGCGGTCCACGTGCGTGCGCAGGCTCTGGTGCATGGCGTCGACGTAGCCGAGCGTGGGTGACTC
>DATNLB010000613.1:0-3798 GCA_035603095.1 Candidatus Acidiferrales bacterium | reverse complement strand
ACGTTATGGGCGGGAGGGAAGGTGAGGTTGAACATTTCGTGGCGAAAGAATCCCACCACACCGACCACTACCAAAATTGCTCCGCTCAACACGACATAGATCTTTGCCAACGCGCTTCCCATTTCTCCCTGGCCACCCTTCGCTTCGCGCGAGATTCAGATTCAATCGCGGAATTTCGTGGAGCTTACGGCTCGAGCTAACAGGCCGTCAAGTCCACTCCGGGCGGCACAGGGAATCTCCGCGAGCGACACTCGTTCGGTCGAGCAAATTGATCAGGCAAGAATTGGCGAGGAACCTGGAGGCTTGGCCGTTCGGAAATGGATTGGTTTTAAGGCTATAATCTGCGCCAATCGTGAGTCTATCTGCAGGGAACAGGCTTGGTCCTTATGAGATCGTCGGGCCGCTGGGCGCGGGCGGCATGGGCGAGGTGTATCGCGCGCGGGATACGCGGTTGGAACGCACGGTGGCGATCAAGATTCTGTCCGCACAATTATCCTCGGATCCCATTCGCAAGCAGCGCTTCGAGCGTGAAGCCAAAACAATTTCCAGCCTGAATCATCCGCACATCTGCGTACTCCACGACGTCGGCCATCAGGACGGCATCGACTATCTCGTGATGGAATGCGTGGAAGGCGAGACGCTGGCGAAGCGGCTGGAGAAAGGCCCTCTTCCACTCGATCAAGTCGTAAAATTTGGCGGCCAGATCGCCGACGCCCTCGACAAGGCGCACCGCAGCGGCGTCGTGCATCGCGACCTGAAGCCCGGCAACATCATGCTGACTCCCACGGGAGCGAAACTCCTCGACTTCGGCTTGGCCAAGCCTGTCGTGGCGCTGGCAACTGGCGCCACCCTCACTGCGGCCGCGACGCCCACGACTCCCGTGACGCAGGAAGGCACCATTCTCGGCACCTTTCAGTACATGTCGCCAGAGCAGATTGAAGGCAAGGAACTGGATAGCCGTAGCGACATTTTTTCGCTGGGAGCGGTGCTCTACGAAATGCTCACTGGCCATCGCGCATTTCAGGGCAAGAGCCAGCTGAGCGTGGCATCGGCGATTTTGGAGAGCGAGCCTGCTCCCATTGTTTCCGTAAAGCCACTCACTCCTGCTTCACTCGATCGCGCCATCCGCCGCTGCCTCGCCAAAGACCCCGAAGAGCGCTGGCAGACTGCCCGCGATATCGCCATCGAACTGAAATGGATCGCCGATTCTGGCCCATCGTCCGGCGCCGCGGGCCCTTTGGCAAATCGCGCCAGTGCCCGCGACCGTATTCTGGCGATTGCGTTGGTGTTGGCCGCAGGCGCAGCCATCGCCTTCGGAGTTCTTTACGTTAAACGGCCGGCCACTGACACCCGCGTCACGCGCACCTACGTTAAGTCAGAAGAAGGTTCGGGTTTCATTTTTTCTGGGGACCAGAAGGGTTTCGCCATCTCTCCCGATGGCCTCAATCTGGCTTACGTGGCTTCGACCCCAACTCCCGATTCAAAATCCGCACTATGGATTCGTCCAATGGATTCGCTTCATGCTCGATTGCTGCCGGGAACAGAAGCCGCCGGATTTCCCTTCTGGTCGCCTGACGGCAGGTACATTGGCTTTTTTGCCGGAGGCAAGCTGAAGAAAATTGATGCCCGCGGTGGTCCGCCAGCCATTATCTGCGATGCTCCGGATGGGCGCGGGGGATCCTGGAATCAGCAGGACGATATTGTTTTCACGCCGACTGTCAATTCTCCCATCTACCGCGTATCTGCCTCCGGGGGCCCCATTTCTCAGCTCACGACGCAGGATCCTTCCAAGAACGAAACCACCCACCGCTGGCCCTCGTTCCTGCCCGACGGGCGTCATTTCATCTTCTTGGCCGGAAGCACGTTCACTCCCCGCGAAAGCGCCACCAACTCGATCCTCATGGGTTCTCTCGATTCCAAGGAGACCAAGCTTCTTTTTCACACTCACTACCAGGCCTCCTATGCATCCGGGCATTTGCTCTTCTTGCGCCAGTCCTCCCTGATGGCCCAGCCCTTTGACGCGAAACGTTTCGAGATCAAAGGAGAAGCCGTCCCTATCGCCGAAAAAGTGCTGGAGGATTCCAGCATTGCCCACGCCTGGTTCTCTCCTTCCGCAAATGGAATGCTTCTTTACGCCGAAGGTGCGCCCAAGAATCGCCAACTGGTTTGGTTCGATCGCGACGGGAAGCAAGTCGGAGCGGTGCCAGGGGATGATGCTTACGCGGGCATCGCCGCATCGCGGGATGGCAAAAAGCTCGCCTATTATCTTGATGGAACCGGTTTTGACGTATGGAGTTTCGATATCACGCGTGGCGTAAAGATCCCTCTGACTTTTGGTGCGTCTTCCGGACAGGGGAACCTGTATCCGGTGTGGTCTCCGGACGGAAAGCACGTTGCCTATACCTCTTATCGCGACGGTAAGTACGGCCTTTACCAGAAGTCTGCCGACGGCTCTGGCGGCGAAACGCTTCTTCTGGAGGGCATCGACCACTTTCGAGTCCCAACCTCCTGGTCCACCGACGGAAAATTTCTCGTCTATCACGAAGGTGTTTCCGGAAGGACGTATGCGAACGGGGTTCCGGGAGGCTGGTCTGTATGGGTCCTGCCTCTCTTTGGCGACCGCAAGGCTTATCCGTTCATCCAATCGACCTTCAGCACCCGCGAAGCCAGCTTCTCTCCCGACGGAAAATGGCTGGCCTACTGCTCGAATGAGTCGGGCGAGTATCGCGTCTACGTCGTCCCCTTTCCTGGGCCGGGCGGAAAATGGCAGGTCTCTCTTGGCGACGGACGCGGACCGCTCTGGCGTCGCGACGGCAAGGAAATCTTCTATCTGTCTGCGGACAATAAACTGATGGCCGTAAAAGTGGAAACTTCAGGCGGTAGCCTTGCGGCCGGAGGAGCACGTGTACTCTTTGACTCCCACTCTTACGGCGTTTTCGGCCGTTACGACGTGAGCGCGGATGGCCAGCGCTTCGTGGTTGTCTACGAAGGAAACCGGCCCTCCAGTACGCTCACTGCCGTTGTGAACTGGACCGCTGATCTCAAGGAGCGCTGAACCGTGCATAGGTCTCCCACAAATCAGCCCAACACGAGTCGCCTCGCGAGCATTCTTACCGACATCCATTTTTGGGTGCCCGTCGCCGTCCTGATGGGTGGATTGCTTCTACTTCGGTTTATTCGCTGATTTCTTGATTGGAGCAAAATGCCGCCTGTCTCGCCTTCCCAGTTCGCCCCTGCAATCCCAGACGTGTCGCGTGCGAAAAAGCTTCAACTGCTCGGAATCCTTTGCGGCTTCGCGGCGGGAGCCTGGCTCGGTGCCGCGGAAGCGCCCACGAAGCTCGTGTCCATCGGCATCTCTCCGATGGTTATTTCGCTCATCATGGTTATCGGAGTTTTTCTGGCGCGCTGGAGCCTGCCCGCGCTGATTCTGGGCACCTCGTCCGTCCGCGCCGATGTTCGCCGGGCGCCGCACCTCATCATTTGGGCGCTTCTTGCCGGATGTCTCTGGGCCGTGGCCAACACGCTGACGATTTTCGCCATCCGTGACATCGGCTTGAGCATCGCCTTTCCCTTGTGGAATTCGAATAGCCTTCTCGGCATTCTCTGGGGTTTTCTTTTCTTCAATGAGCTGCGCCAGGCGGGCTGGCGCCGCTGGACGGGTGTGTTGGGTGGCGCGCTGGTAATGTGTGCGGGCGCGGCCTTGCTGGCCGTGGCCTCTTCCACCGCAGCTCCCGCGGCGCATTCCCTGCGCGGCGTCTGGGCTGCCCTGGGCGCGGGAATCCTCTGGGGGACAATGTA
>DATNLB010000086.1:0-3509 GCA_035603095.1 Candidatus Acidiferrales bacterium | reverse complement strand
AAGCGTTATACGTTTCGCTTGCTTCACCGCAAGCGCCGCGGGCAGAATCCAAGCGAGTGGAGTAATTTTTGCTGACGGGCCAACATCGCATTTTTCGCGTCATCTGGTGGAGCGGCAATGTGCTGCTGGCCACGGCGTTCGTGGCGATGCTTTACTCCTGCGTCCGGGAATATTCCGTGCGGCGGTATCTTGATGGCTTCTCGGACGCGATTGTGCCCAACAGCTTGCCCGCAGAACAAAAGGTCACCGCCATTTTAGACTGGATGCGCGCCGAGCCGTCGCGAGCCAACACGACCAACCCGGAGGCACTTGCGAAGCGCGATCCGGAGATGACACTCACGTACCGCCAACTGTTGAACGTCTGCGGTACAGCGACGAATGCCTTCCTGAATCTTGCGCGAAGCTCCGATCTGCGGGTGCGACGCCTGCTCCTGTTGACTCCCGATCGCCGGACGAAGCATGTGGTTGCCGAAGTTCTGATCGACGACCGCTGGATCATCGTCGATCCAACATTCCGGGCCATCATGAAGGACGCACGGGGCCACTACTTGACGCGCAGCGAGCTCCGGAATCCCGCCGTGTTCTCCGAGGCTGCCGGCGCCATCCCGAACTATCCGCACGAGTATACTTACGACCAGTTCGCACATGTACGCCTGGCCCGTCTGCCTCTTGAGGGGTTGCATCTGCGGCGCTTGTTGGACGCCGTTTACCCGGGCTGGGATGAGGCGGTCGACTGGAGCCTGCTGCTGGAACGTGAATCTTTCTTCTATCTCGTGCTCTCGGCTGCAGCGACGTTGCTCTTTTTGTTGTTGCGGGTCCTGCTTGCCTGGTATGCAGACAGCCGTCTGAGAATCCCGCGCTTCCGTCTGCGGCAAAACGCCGTCCGTGCGGGCGCCGCCTTCTTCTCCGCCCCGGAGATCAAAGAATAGCGTGTGCGGCATCTGCGGCGTCGCCTTCGCTTCGCGCAAAACAGATGCCGAATCGCGCGTGCGGGCGATGACCGCGGCGATGGAACATCGCGGTCCGGATGAAGAAGGCTTTCTTACCGGCGATGCGCGGGCGCCGGGACTCGCACTGGGGATGCGCCGGCTGAGCATCATCGATCTGGCCGGCGGCCACCAGCCCACCTGGAACGAAACCAAGGATGTCGCAGTCATCTTCAACGGTGAGCTGTACAACTATCGCGACCTGCGCGAGCGCCTGTCGCTATGCGGCCACCGCTTCGCCACAAAATCGGACACGGAAGTTCTGGTTCATGCTTGGGAAGAGTGGGGCGAAGACTCCCTAACCGAACTGCGGGGCATGTTCGCTTTTGCCCTGCTTGATCTTCGCGGGCGTTATGCCACGGCCCCGATTCTCTTCCTGGCTCGGGACCCGCTGGGCATCAAGCCGCTTTATTACACGCAGACGCCGGAAGGTTTTGCGTTCGCTTCGGAGGTTCGGGCGCTGCTGGCCTCCGGCGCTGTGCCTAAACAACTGTCGCAGGACGCAATCACCGCTTATCTGCTTTTTGGCAGCGTCTCGGAGCCGGTGACGATTCTGGAGGGAGTGTTTTCCCTTCCTCCGGGACATCGAATGCTGCTGCACGTCCCGGAGCGGCGGCGCACGCCACGTGCGCGGCCCTGGTGGGACCCCACTGTTTCGCCGGCGGCACGGGAGCCGCGGAAGCCTCGCGATCTTACTTCGGCGGGGAAACAGTTGCGGCCGCTTCTTGAAGATGCCGTGCGCACGCATCTCATCGCCGACGTGCCCGTGGGCTTGTTTCTTTCGAGCGGGCTGGACTCCGGCGCAATCGCGGCGCTCGCCGCGCAGGCGCGCGGCGGAATCCAGAGCTTCACACTGACGTTCCCGGGCACGGCGTTCGATGAAGCGGCGCTGGCGCGGTTGGCAGCGAATCGATTCAAGACGAAGCACGCCGAGGTGCCTTTAAACGGAGAGTCGGTCCTTGCGCGTCTGGATGAAGCTCTTTCCGCCCTCGACCAGCCCACCATGGACGCGATCAATACTTACTTTGTTTCCTGGGCGGCGAGAGAAGTCGGGCTGAAGGTCGCTTTATCGGGGCTGGGAGGAGATGAACTTTTCGCGGGCTATCAAACTTTTGCAGATACGCCGCGCCTTTCGAGATTGATTGGATGCGCTCGGTACGTGCCTGCAGCGATGCGACGAATGAGCGCTCCACTCATTGCCGGTCTCGCCGCATGGCTAGGTTCACCGGACGCTGCGCGCAAGGCCGCGGCTGCGTGGGCCTATCCGGACGCTTTGCCGCATCCCTATTTTTTCGGGCGAACGCTTTTCCCGCCGGGGCAGCTTGAACGAATCATCGAGCCGCGATTTCGCCCGAGCACGGTGAACGCCGACGGCGTCACGCTCGAGCCGACCTGGCTGGGCTGGCTCGAACGGACGGCCGACGAAGCCCGCAAGCTGGAACCGGTTGCCGGAATTTCCTGGCTTGAAATGCGCACTTACATGGCGAGCACGCTGCTGCGCGACACCGATGCCGTGAGCATGGCGCGATCGCTGGAAGTTCGCGTGCCCCTCCTCGACACGCCCGTGGTTGAATTTGTAGGGTCACTGCCGGATGACGCGCGCCGCCGCCCCGGTGCACAAAAGGCGCTGTTAGTGGAAGCGCTCGGCGATTTGCTGCCGCGGGAAATTCTAACGCAACGGAAGCGAACATTTACGCTGCCGTGGGAGGAGTGGCTGCGCGGGCCGCTGCGCGCGCGGATGGATGCGAGCTTCGCGGACCCCGCGCCGCCGCTGGCGGCTTATCTTCGACCGGGAGGTGTTCGCTCGGTCTGGACGGATTTTCTTGCCGGGAAAACTACCTGGTCGCGACCCTGGTCCTTGTACGTCCTCAACGAGTGGTGCCGCCGACACCTCGCCGCATAAACTTCCGGCTGAGGTACACTGACAAATCGCGCGATGAATATTCTTGGGATCAATGCGTACCACGGGAACGCTTCGGCAGCGATTGTCTCGGACGGCAGGCTGATCGCCGCGGTCGAGGAGGAACGCTTCAACCGCGTGAAGTACGCGGCGGGGTTTCCCGTGCAGGCGATTCGCTATTGCCTGAGGGAGGCGAGCCTCACGCTCGCGGACATCGACCACGTCGCCGTGCCCCGAAATCCGTACGCGAGGCTGGGAACGAAACTTTTTTACGCGCTGCGCATGCCGTCTTTCGCGCGCGAACGCGTCAAAGTTCTCGCGAAATTCACGGGTATTCCCGAAGCGCTGGCGGCAGCCTTTGATGCGGATCCCAAGAAGTTTGCTGCCAAGTTCCACCGCATCGAGCACCACCAGGCGCATCTCGCGAGCAGCTTTTTCGTTTCGCCGTTCGAACGCGCCGCGCTGCTTTCCGCCGACGGACTCGGCGATTTCGCGAGCACGATGTGGGGCGCTGCCACGGGCAACCACATGAGGATCGACGGGTCGGTAGCTTTTCCGCATTCGCTCGGGCTCTTTTACAGCGCGGTGACGCAGTATCTTGGCTTCCTGAAATTTGGCGACGA
>DATNLB010000022.1:0-2304 GCA_035603095.1 Candidatus Acidiferrales bacterium | reverse complement strand
GAACGCCAAGGTGGTGATTATCGGGAATCCGAAGAATGGGCTGCCGCTGGTGCTGGAACCGAAGTAGCAAATCGTGATTTAGGATTCATTCTAATAGGGCCAGTCTTTCCCCACACTTAGGAACGGGCGGGTGTCCCAGCGACTACGAAGATTTTCGTTGACAATACGAAGCTCTTCGTAATAGTCTCTGCGCATGAACCAGGAGCCCCTGCAAAAGCCCACGGCTTCCGAACTGGAGATTCTTCGCGTCCTTTGGGCGCGCGGGCCTTCCACGGTTCGGGAAGTCCATGAGGAACTGCGTGAAAAGAAGGCACTGGGTTACACAACTGTTCTAAAACTCTTGCAGATTATGACCGCCAAGGGCAGCGTGCGCAGAAACGAAGAGCAACGGGCCCACGTTTACGAAGCATGCCAGCCGGCGACGGAAACAAAGCGACAGCTCGTCGGCGACGTCCTGCAACGGGTGTTCGAGGGTTCGGCGAGCGAATTGATGATCCACGCGCTGGAGGGCCGGCGAACGTCTAAGAAAGAGCTGGATGAGCTGCGCCGTCTTCTGGACGAGTACGAGGGGAGAAGCTGATGAGCAACTTCGCGAATTGGATTTTGCCGGAGCTACTGCGGACGCTCGGCTGGACCTTGTTGCATTTCCTCTGGCAGGGGGCGGGACTGGCGGCTCTGTTTGCCGTGGGGGCAGCGGTTTGCCGAAGCGCGGCGGCGCGCTACGCGCTGGCGGTGGGCGCGCTGGTTTTGATGATGGTATCGCCGGTCATCACGTTCACGTGGTTGCGCACGCAAATGAATCCGGCCGTGCAGACGGGGGCGCAAGGAGCTTCGACGTGGGCGGGAACGTCCACCCAAAACGCGACCGCGCTGTCAGGCTCCCGCGCCCCGGCCGCCGCATCCCGAACGGAGCAGCCGATGGCCATGCTGTGGCTGGTGGAAGCGTGGTTCCTGGGCGTCCTGCTACTGAGCCTGAGAACCGCGGGCGGATTGTTTCTGATCGAAAGAATGCGGCGCAAAGAGATCAAGCAGGTGGGAGGAGAACTGTACGAAAGATGCGTGGCGCTGCAACGGAGGATGGGTCTCGACCGCGTCATCCAGTATTGCGAGTGCCATCGGCTGGACGCTCCAGCGGTGCTGGGATGGTTCCGTCCCGTGGTGCTGCTGCCGGTGAGGGCGCTAACCGGCTTGACCGAAGAGCAAATCGAAGCGGTCATCGCGCATGAGCTGGCGCACATTCGCCGCCTCGATTGCTTCGTGAATCTTTTCCAGATTGCCGCGGAAACGCTGCTGTTCTACCACCCAGCGGTTTGGTGGGTGAGCCAGCGGATACGGGCCGAACGCGAGAACTGCTGCGACGACGAAGCGATTGCAATTTGCGGTGACGCCGTGAACTACGCGAGGGCGCTCACGCTGATGGAAGAATGGCGGACGGCTCCGGCATTGATGATGGCGGCGAATCGCAGCCCGCTTGCGGAGCGCGTGGTCCGGCTGCTCGGATGGGATGGAGCGGCCGGCAGAATTCGCGTGGCGGGACTGACGGCCAGTTTCGTGTGCCTGGTGGGAGCGCTGTTGGCGGGCAACGCATTCCTGGGAGTCGCGCATGCTGCGCTGGGAGCCGCCGCGTCTCCGAAACAGGAACAAGGAAGCAGCAGTGTGATTGTCGTCAAGCCAGAGACTGCTTCGGCGAAGGAACGCACGGCGCAGGCCGCGAAACCTTCGGGAGCGGCCGAGGCGAAGGCGCAGACTAGCAAAGAAAAAGATCAGAAGACGGCCGGTGAGGAGAACAAGAAGCAATCCTATCTGGATGCCATGGAAGCCGCAGGGTTCAAGAACCTCGATGTCGACGAGATTATTGCGATGAAGGTGCAGGGCGTCACGCCCGAGTTCATCAAAACAATGCACGATCTGGGGTTGCAACCCACGCCGGACGAACTCGTCGGCATGCGCGTGCAGGGCATCACGCCGGACTACATTCGCGAGATGCGAAGGTTTGATTCCAACTTGAACATCGATGCACTGATGGGGATGAAAGTGCAAGGAGTTACGCCGGAAACTATCCGCGAATTCCACGAGTTGGGGCTGCAACCAAGCGCCGATGATGTGATCGGGATGAAGGTGCAGGGTGTGACGCCGAATTACGTAAAGGAGATGCGCGCCACAGGACTCAAGCCAAATACTGACGAGCTGATTGGAATGAAAGTGCAGGGAGTCACACCCGAGTATGTGAAATCGATGCAAGCGGCAGGCTTCAAGGACCTGGATTGCGATGAGCTGATCGGCGCGAAAGTGCAGGGGATAACG
>DATNLB010000709.1:0-8221 GCA_035603095.1 Candidatus Acidiferrales bacterium | reverse complement strand
CGCAAATGGTGTGAGTTTCGTCGGCGATGAGGAGCGAGCCGTAGCGGCGCGCGAATTCGCGGGCGGATTTCCAGTAGCCGTCGTCGGGGAGGATGATGCCAACGTTGGTCATGGCGGGCTCGGCGAGGATGCAAGCGACGTCGTGATGCTTGAGGGCGCTCTCGAGTGCGTTAAGGTCGTTGAACTCGACGACGCGGGTGGTTTCGGCGGGATTGACGGGTGGGCCGATATTGCCGCGGCGCGGGCCGACCGCGCCATATTCGAGCTTGGCAAAAGATTCATCCACGGTGCCGTGGTAGCAGTAGTGGTAGACGAGGATTTTAGAACGCTGGGTGATTTCGCGGGCGATGCGAATGGCGAAGCGATTGGCGTCGGTGGCGGTGAGAGTGAATTGCCAGTAAGGGAGACGGAAGCGGCGCTGGAGATCTTCCCCAACCCAGAGGGCGTCTTCGGTGGGGAGCATGAAAGTGATGCCTTCTTTGACGCGGCGGGCGACGGTTTCGGCGACGATCTCGGGGGAGTGGCCGGTCATCGCGCCGGTGTCCCCGAGGCAGAGGTCGATGTATTCGCGACCGTCAACATCGGTGAAGTGCGCGCCTTTGGCGGACTTCACAAAGACCGGGAATGCGCCGGCCCATTTTTTCATCCAGTTCATAGGGACGCCGCCGAGGAGAGAGGATTGGGCGCGTGCGTATAGAGCGGCGGATTTCGGGTGGTCGGCGAGGAAGCGGGCTTCTTCGCGGTGGTGGAGTTGTTTCAATTTCGCGCGGTCTATTGCAGTCATCAAGGCGCTCTAAATTACCGAAAAGTGGTCAAGTCCCTCAGGATATATCGGAACAAAATCATCCTCGCCAACCTCTCGGTAGCCAGCTTTCAAATTGCTCATGTGATTTGGAATTGAACCGATATTCTTGACTCGCTCGAAGGTCGACTTCGGGTCTTCGGTGAAGATAAAAATATTCATCTCTCCGGAGCCAATGTCATGGCCGTCCACGTTTCCATGGTCACCGATGTCTTCCCTGATTTGATCTTCGAGTGAAATCAATATGTCCAGTTCTTTCGCTGTCGAAGAAGAGGGCCATTCCAGAACAAGTATATATTTCATATCAAGTACTCATCATCGCAAGTCGCGGATGATTTCGCGGGCAGCGTTGGCGCCGGAAGCGCCTGTCAGGCCGTTGCCGGGATGCGTGCCGGAGCCGCAAAGAAAAAGTCCGCGGATGGGCGTTTTGTAACGCGCCCAATCGAGAACGGGACGCATGGTGAAAAGCTGATCGAGTGCGAGCTCGCCGTGAAAAATGTGGCCTCCGGTAAAGCCGTAGGATCTTTCGAAATCAAGCGGCGTGATGACTTGCATGAATTCGATGAGATTGGGCAAATTCGGCGCGTAAGCGGCCAAGGTCTTGACAACGGTGTGGCCCAGGTCGTGGCGGCGCGAGTCCCAGTTCCCTTCTTTCAGCATGAATGGAGCGAATTGCACGCAGGCGGAGAGAACGTGCTTGCCATCGGGAGCGAGCGAAGGATCGAGAACCGTGGGAATGGAGACGTCGAGATAAGGGGCTTTTGAAAATTCGCCGTACTTGGAAGCGTCGAAGGCGCGTTCGAGGTAGTCGATTTCGGGGCCGATGTGAATGCGGCCGGATAGGGCCTTGAGAAAGCCTTCCGTGGCGTCCAGCGCAGTGAAAATTGGCAGACCGCCGAGGGCGAGATTGACTTTGGCGACGGTGCCATGCGCACGGAAATTTTTCATGCGGTTGGCGAAGGTCGGATCGAGATGCGCGGGATCGACAAGATGGAAGAAGGTGCGCTTGGGATCGACGCCGGAGACGACGGCTTCGACGGCAATTTCTTCGCCATCAGCGAGAACGATGCCGGTGACGGCGCCGTCTTTGATGCGAATGTGCTGGACTTCGGCATCGGTGCGGATTTCAGCGCCGGCCTGCTTCGCGGATTCCGCGAGAGCGCGCGTGAAGGAACCGAGTCCGCCGCGCGGAAACGCGGCCGAACCTACAGGATGGGCATCGGCGGAGGCGCGCAGAAGAAGGACGGCGGTCGATCCGGCGGACCAGGGACCGAGCGCAGCGCCAAAAATGCCGCGCGCGGCGATGACGGCGCGAAGGAGTTCGGTTTCGAAAAATTCGGCGACGAAATCCGCGACGGCCATGGGACCCCATCGGAGCAGATCGAAGATGCCGGTCTTGCCAAGGGCGCGAACGCTGCGGCCAGTCTTGAGGAGGCTCCAGAGATCTTCGGGAGTGGGCTTATCGATCGCAGGAGGCGTGACGGAAGTGAGCTGCGTAAAAAAGCCGGCGGTTTTTTCGACCGATGAAGCAAACTGGGCGTACTTGGCGGAGTCCTTGGCGGAGAAGCGAGCAATTTCGGCGGCGGTTCTGGCGACGCCGGTGTAGAAAAGGAGCGCCTCGCCATCAGGCGTCGGAGCAAAGACGCGCGGATCGGGATAAAGAATTTCACAATCGAAATTATCGAGTTGCAGGTCGCGGGCAATATCAGCGCGGAGCGGACCGAGAGTGTGCGCGAGCGTCGAGGCGCGGAAGCCGGGATGAAATTCCTCGGTGATGGCGCCACCGCCGACCATTTCGCGGCGTTCGAGGACGAGGGGCTTGAAGCCACCCTTGGCGAGATAAAAAGCGGTGATAAGAGCGTTGTGACCGCCACCGATAAGAACCACGCGCTGTCCGATAGGCATGGTTAGTTGGCTGCCTTCGAAACGTGCGACCGCGAACTAGAATCGCCGGATTTCCATCCCTTCAAGATGACCTGGCTGGCGATGCGGCCGTTGGCGCCCATGATGCCGCCGCCCGGGTGCGTGGCGGAGCCGCACATATAGAGGTTGCGGATGGGCGTGCGGTAGTAAGCCCAGCCGGCGACAGGACGAAGGAAGAAGAGCTGCTCGAGGGAAAGCTCGCCCTGAAAAATATTGCCCTGCGTCAGGCCGAATTCGCGCTCGAGATCGAGCGGGGTAAGTACCTGGCGGCCGATGATGATGTCTCTGATGTTGGGGGCATACTCGGCGATGGTGTTGATGACGTTGTCGCCGAAGGCTTCTTTCCGATCGTCCCAAGTGCCTTCGGCGAGTTTGTAAGGTGCGTATTGGACGAAGCAAGAGAGGACGTGTTTGCCGGGAGGCGCGACGCTGGGGTCGGTGAGGCTGGGGATGACCATATCGATGTACGGCTTGCGGGAGTAGCGGCCGTATTTGGCGTCGTCGTAAGCGCGCTCCATATATTCCATGCTCGGAGAAATGGAGATGGCGCCGCGAAGATGCGCGCCCGGCCCGGGGAGGCATTTGAAATTGGGGATCGCGTCGAGGGCGAGATTGACCTTGCCGGATGAGCCGCGAAATTTGTAGCGGCGGACGCCTTCGAGAAAATCTGCGGGAAGCTCGCTGGGTTCGAGAAATTTTTCGAACGTGAGATGCGGGTCGACGCTGGAAGAGACTACGTTTGCGAAGATTTCTTCACCGGATTGGAGAACGACTCCCGCGGCGCAGCCGTTCGTGACGAGGATTTTTCCGACGGGTGCTTTGGTGCGGATTTCGACCCCCGCTTCGCGGGCGGCATCGGCGATGGCGTTGGAGATCGCGCCAGTGCCGCCGCGGCTGAAGCCCCAGGAGCGAAACGCGCCGTCGATTTCGCCCATATAGTGGTGAAGGAGAACGTAAGCGGTGCCGGGCGAACGAATGCCGAGGAACGTGCCGATAATGCCGGAAGCGGACATGGTGGCTTTGAGGACATCAGTTTCGAACCACTGGTCGAGGAAATCGGCGGAACTCATGGTCATGAGCTGGACGAGAGTGTAGCGCTCGTCGGAAGAAAGTTCGCGGAAGCGCTGCAGCAGGAAGTGGAGTTGCTTGAGGTCTTTGGGTTTGAGCGTGGTGGGATCGGGCGGCACCATGGAGAGCATGGGCTTCACGAAGCGGCACATCGGGGTCATCATCTTCGAGAATTCGTCGTAGGCTTCGGCATCGAGACGGGAGTGGCGGCGGATGTCGCGGACAGATTTGGCATGATCGTTCGTGCGCCAGAGGTAGTCGCCGCTGGGCATAGGGGAAAAGGTGCCGTCTAGCGGAAGAATCTCGAGGCCGTGGCGAGGGAGATCGAGTTCGCGGATGATTTCGGGGCGAAGGAGCGAGACGACGTAAGAACATTCGGAGAAAAGAAAGCCGGGGATGATTTCTTCGGTTACGGCAGCGCCGCCGAGCACGTGGCGGCGTTCGAGGACGACGACCTTCTTCCCTGCTTTGGCGAGGTAGGCGGCGTTGACCAGGCCGTTGTGGCCGCCGCCGATGACAATGACGTCGTAGTGCTGACCCATTCGGTATGACTCCGGTGTATCTCCGTCGAGGGCGACCGCGAAACAACCATGGCCAACTGCGACGGCAAAGCGGCCAACAAAAAATGAAAAGCTGTGGGAGACGAAGAGTGAACATTCTACTGAGAGCAGACTTCGGGCACAAGTCACGGAGCTAGTGGGTTAATCGTCAGGCCAGACCAGGCTTTGCTCGAAGCTACCGCGTCTCTCCTAAGCCCATTAGTTGGCACTCTGGCCGCACTCTTATGACGCCAAACTCCCGAATTACTCCCGGCTGAAAAAGCGACTGTGTCCAATATTGCGCAGTATTACTGGCTTCTAATCTGCCATCCTTATTATTTGAGAGGTGTAGCCTGCGATGAGGAAACATAGAATTCTGCTGGCGGACGACACCGAAGACATCCGCGCCGTTTTCCAGGAAGGCTTGGAAAGCCGCGGGTTTGAAGTGGTACCCGCCGCCACGGTAACCGAAGCGCTGAAACTTATTTCTACGGAAAGCTTCGACGTGTTGCTCTCCGACTTGCACATGCCGGACGCTTGCGATGGATTTACCGTCGTCAATGCCATGCGCCATACACAGCCCAACGCTGTAACGCTAGTGCTCAGCAGCTACCCCGTACTTCAAGCGGCCATGACGGCCCTCCTCCTGCAGGCCGATCAAGTCCTTGTGAAACCCATTGGCTTTGCCGAGATTGCCGATATCATCAAAAAGAAGCTCGCGGATCCGTCGGCCCATACGGCATTGAACAAAGAACGGGTGGCCGCAATTCTGGAGCGTGATCTGGATCCAACAATCAAGAGTTGGATGGCCCGAGTGGAGCACACCGAGGAACTCACAGCCATCCCGCTGACCTACCAAGAGCGTACCGGCCATCTGCCGACCCTCCTGAGCGACCTCGTACGCCGCCTGCGTCTCGGTCTCGCTCCCCATGCCAAATCTCCCATTTCCCGTGCGGCACGCGAGCATGGGATTCTGCGGCGCAAGCAAGGATACACTGTCCCCATGGTGGTGGAAGAGTCGCGAATCTTGCAGGTCTGCATCTTCAACACTCTGCAGAACAATCTAGGAAGTGTGGATTTCAGCACCGTGCTGCTCGACGTGATGACCATCGCAGATGAAGTGGATTCGCAGTTGAAGCAGGCGATGCTTGGTTTCATGGAAGCCTTAGCTGCGAAGGCATCGAATTAGCCTGCCAAAACTTTTGGTGCGAGGCCGGAAGATTGCCGGGATCAGATTTTCCTACAACTGATGAACCCAATAGCTGATAAACGCGCGTAAATTGCACGCTGCGAATGCGAGCCGGCCGTTCCATCCTGACAAACCGGAAAATAAACCAGCACCGTTTCTTGTACCGCGCGGATTCGGCGCGCTCGCGTGCAGGTGTCTTGCAATGGGCTGCGGGATTGGGGCAAGCTAGCCGGGCTGCGGGGGTGATGGATGAGGAACCGAATTCTGTGCGCGGTTGTCATGCTGGCGATGAGCGGAAGTGTTTCGCTGGGGCAAAGCGGGGTGCAAGGCACGGCGCCATTGACGGTGATTCGCGCGGGCACGCTGATCGACGGCGTGAGCGAATCGCCGAGGATGAACCAGCTCATCTTCGTGCGCGGAGAGCGCATTGAAAAAGTGGCGGACGGTTCGGCGGCAATCCCGGCGGAGGCGAAGGTGATCGATCTTTCGAACGCCACGGTGCTGCCGGGGCTGATCGATGCGCACACGCATATTTTCCTGTGGGGCGAGGACCCGGCGAAGGGAGGCTACGACGTAAACATTCTGAAGGCAGGAATCGCGCTGCGAGCGGCACGGGCCACCTATGCGGCGCGGCGCGCGCTGGAGCAGGGTTTTACCACGCTTAGGGATGTGGAGACGGAAGGCGCGGGATACGGCGACATCGAAATCAAGCAGGCGATCGAAGAGGGAACGATACCCGGGCCGAGAATTTTCGGGGCCACGCGGGCGATATCGACTACGGGCGGATACAATCTGGAAGGGTATGCGCCGGAACTGGAAATGCCCAAGGGCGCGCAGCTTGTCGACGGGCCAGTGGAGGCGAGGAAGGCGGCGAGGCAACAACTGGAGCACGGCGCGGACTGGATAAAGGTGTACATGACGCACCGGTCGTGGGTGGACAAGCAAGGAAACCTGGTTTCGCAGCCGACACTGACCGTGGAAGAATTGAAGGCGATCGTAGATGAAACGCACGGATGGCAGAAGAGAGTGGCGTGTCACGCGTACAACGGAATCGGACTGCAGCGGGCCTTGGATGGCGGATGCGATTCGATCGAGCACGGACTGGAGATTACCGACGCGCAGATCGCGCAGATGCAGCGGCAGGGGACGTGGTATTGCGCGACACTTTCGCCTTACTACGACGATTGGGCGCCGGCGGACACTCTGGAGGGAAAGCGCGACCGCGCGCGGGCGACGGTGCACGAGACGTCGTTTCGAAAGGCGCTGAAGGCGCACCTGAAAATTGTTTATGGAACGGACATGGGCGGGATTCCGTGGACGGAACCGATGGCGCAAGAGTTTAAGAGAATGGTTTCTTTGGGGATGGCGCCGATGGACGCGATTCAATCGGCGACATCACGAGCGGCGGAGATGCTGGACATGAAAGGAGAGATCGGGGTGATCGCTCCCAGCGCGTATGCTGAAGTGATTGCGGTATCTGGGGATCCGCTGAAGGACCCCGGAGAACTGGAGCACGTGCGGTTCGTGATGCACAATGGAGCGGTGTTCAAGAATGAGATCGCGAAGTAGAAAGCTGGCGGGACGCGCAGGGGGTCAGCGCTTGACGCGGACGCCGTTCCAAAATGCGATGCGGTCCTTGATTTCCGCGGCTGCGGGCTTCGGCTGGGGGTAGTACCAAGCAGCGTTATCGTTCTGCATGCCGTCGACCGCGACATGGAAATAGTGGGCAGTGCCCTTCCACGGACAGACCGTGGTGTGATTGCTGGGCTTGAGGAATTCCTTATTGACACTTTCGAGCGGGAAATATTGGTGGCCTTCTACAACGACAGTGGCGCTGCTTTCCGCGATCACTTTTCCGCCCCAGGATGCTTTGGCCATTTTGTGCTCCTCCGGCCCGGAAGGATTGCTCAGCGTCAGAATATCGCCGGACAGATGAACCCGTCCTTCTTATACTTAGATGCACGTGCAGCAGATTTGGCTCAGAAATTCATCCGCAACGGAAAAAGATCGGCACATCGAAGCAGAGAATTCGGAGCCAAAGTGAGACTTGGGGGAAGGGCGACCGGGGTATGCTGCAGTCAGCCGCCGCAACGGAGGAAGAGCAATGAGCGAGCAGAATTTTGAAAACCATGGAAAGTTTGTACCTTCGTATCATTTTTTTGCCGTGCCAGTTTTTCTAGTCAATTTTCTATGGTCGCTGTACCGGTTGTGGAAGCTGTGGATTTCCTTCGAGGGAGTCTTTGGAGTGATTTTGGCCGCGGCCCTCGTAGTCCTGGTCTTCCAAACGCGACTATTTGCGTTGGCGGTTCAAGACCGCGTCATCCGGCTCGAAGAGCAGTTGCGGTACGCACGGGTGCTGCCCGCGGAGCTTCAGGCTAGATTCGCCGAGCTCACTATCGCACAAATTGTTTCGCTGAGGTTTGCGAGCGACGCGGAGTTACCGGCGCTGGCGCGAAAAGTGCTGGATGAAAAAGTGACAGAGCGCAAAGCAATCAAGCAACTGATTAAGCAGTGGAGGCCGGACTATCTGAGAGCATAGGTTTAGGGGTCCTTTAGAAGATACTTCGAATCACACCTCCTTCAGCGCGGACGGCGGAACCGTTGATGGCCGTGGCTTGAGTGCTGGCGACAAACGCGACCACGGCAGCGACTTCTTCAGGCGTTTCGAAACGCTTCAAGAGAGAAGTAGGGCGAACGCTG
>DATNLB010000036.1:0-2701 GCA_035603095.1 Candidatus Acidiferrales bacterium | reverse complement strand
TGCTAAATCGATTTTTTTAAAAAAGTTAGATTAAAAGGAAACCTTTTTGGCTGGCGGCCATCTAAACTGGTAATACCACTTCGAGGACACACCCCGGGAGGCGGTTAGGGCAATGCCCTAACCGCTTCTCTCCTTTCAGGCCAATTTTCTACAGACAACGGTTTATATAATTCTTTGCGGCTTCCGGAAGACTCTGCGTCGCTTCCGCCGCTCAAGCGATTCACCGCTCGGAGCTACTGGCGCATGACTACGTGCAGTCCCCGGCGCCAGCTTTCAACATGCGGGACAAGCCAGGTATCCTGATTGCCCGCGCTTCGGCGATCAATCTTTTCGAGGATGTTCAGCGCGGGGTCATGTTCGTAAAGCTCCACGGCGAGTTGCGGATCGAGTGCGGCGAGACGGTGCGCGACGATGCCGCAGGAGTTCTTGGGAAGAACGATGCGAACGCCGGTGACCGCTCCCCGGCAACTCGATTCGCGCGTACGCCGCAGCCAGAGCAACGCGAAGGTGAGGCTATTGCCGGCCGCGTCCGATGATTCTCCGCCGGGCACGGCCAGCACCGCGACATGTGTGGAGCCGCGGCGGAGAAGTCCCCGGGCGTAATTGCCGGAGAAGGAGTGCTCGAGATCGGGAGAACTCACAAGCGATTCAAGCGTTTCATCCGGAAACTGCCCGGCAAGAAGGTGGGTGAGGCGGTCGTGGAATTCCTCACGTGAGAGTTCGCGGGCGCCGCGTTCAAACTCCCTGCAAATGAATTCGAGCCGGTCCGGTTTGGCGCGGCCAAAGCGCTCGACGGCAAGGGCCAGGCGCTCCTCGGAGCGATCGGTAATCGCCAGGACGCGGCGCGCGAGGTTAAACTGATCCGACCAGAGATGCAGCAATGGCTTCTCGCCGTTACCTCTCACTTCCCACGACATGCCGGAAAAAGGCGCGACGCGGCCGCCGTTCTCGCGACCTTCAACGACTCCGGAGGCGGTAAACTCCCGGAGGCTAGCTTGCCGTTCCGCCGCAAATTCCATGGCTGAATTATAAATGAGATACGTAGCAGCGGGACTATTCTTTTTCGGTTTCAAATAAAGGCCAGTGAAGTTTACGCTTCAACGGCCCACGATGAGCCGCTGGACCAGCGCCTCCGGGAGGTGGGCGGCGCGCATGCGCTCCTGGACGGCGGAAATATCGTAAGGCACGCGCCAAAACTCGATGACCTGGTGGTCGAGGTCGGCGATGGCAAAAGCCGCGCGCGGATCGCCGTCACGCGGTTGTCCAATCGAACCAGGGTTAAGGAGATAGCGGCGGGGGAGCTCGACGCGCAGCGCTGCAAAAGGTTCGTTGGGGCGAGGACGAATCTGGAGGACCTCGAGCTGCGAGTCCTGATAGGAAAAACCGCCCTGGTGATGCGTGTGCCCGAAGAAAGTGACTTCGGCGGTAGAGTCCAAGAGGCCGTCGAGGGCCTGCTCGGGAGTGAAGACGTATTCGTCTTCATCCTGAAACGCGCCGTGAACAAGCACGAGGCCATCCGTCGCGAGAGGTCCTTGGGGCAAAGCCGATAGCCACGCGAGGTGGTCCGGCGTGAGCTGCGCGCGCGTCCAATCCACGGCGGATTTCGCGACAGGATTGAAATCATCGGTGGGCATCAATCCGGTGGCCGCCTTGTCGTGATTTCCGCGAATGGTCTGCGTGCCGAGCTCCCGCAATCGCGCCGTGACTTCGTTGGGATCGGGGCCATAGCCGACGACATCACC
The DNA here is from genome assembly GCA_035603095.1 of Candidatus Acidiferrales bacterium. Classification (GTDB taxonomy): domain Bacteria; phylum Acidobacteriota; class Terriglobia; order Acidiferrales; family UBA7541; genus Acidiferrum. The sequence continues at coordinate 959 of DATNLB010000036.1, read as the reverse complement.
CAAGCAGACGGAAAGATCCCAACGGTCCTTTGCGGCATCGAGGACGGCGTCGAGTGCAGTAGCGTTCGAGTGCAGGTCGCTGAGAACGAGAATCCGCATTCCCACTTTCCGAAAAGTGACCCTGAGTATAAATGAACAAGCGCGCCGATGCACGGCGGGATGCACACGGCGTGACCGGGCGGAGCGACGCAAGAAAAGGCAAAAGGTTTGGAGCCAAAGCGTATTTCTTTATGAACAATTTAGATCGGAGAGTTCGTGAGTCGACGTACGGAGGAACGAAGGCGCCGGCGGGCGTGGTGGTTTCGATGGGCAACAATATTTTATGACGAGTTGACGAAACATTCGCCTCTGGTGACTCGTCTATACGTGTGCAGCTGATTACGGGGCTGTTCTTGGCGAGATTCAGAAAAACCCCGCGGTGGCAGCCGCGGGGTCATGACACGCAGTCTTTCCGGCCGTTAGTCCAGGAAGAAGTGGTGTCTTCACGGGCGACAATACTCGTCCGCCGCGCGCGTGTCAACTTCCTCTAGCCAATGGCAGCCTGCTGTGCGGCTGACTCGATCCCGTCCGAAAGGAATTGACACGCATGAGAACGAATTCATTTGTCCGCAGTGTGGCTTTGCTGGCCGCCATCGCACTGGCAGTACCGGCATTTGCAAAACCCTTCGCCAAGACCATCAACATTTCGCAGACCGCGAAGCTCGGCAAGTCCGAGTTGAAGGCCGGCGAATACCGTTTGGAGATCGAAGGAAACAAGGCCACCGTCCAGAAAGGCAAGCAGGTCGTTGCCGAATCCGAAGGCCGGTGGGAAGACCGCAGTGCCAAGTCCGCCTATGATTCCCTGCTGCTTGGAGAGAACGGGCAGGTAAGGGAAGTCCGCTTTGCAGGCCAGACTCGTGTTTTCGTCTTCAGCGAGTAAACGAGGAAGCTCTGTGACTTCATTCCAAGGGACGAGTGAG
>DATNLB010000046.1:0-7138 GCA_035603095.1 Candidatus Acidiferrales bacterium | reverse complement strand
CGCCACATCGATACTGAACACTGTGGAATCCTGCATCCGCCGCAAGCCGATGATCGTTCCATCCAAGTCTGCCACAGCGATCACCATCCTTGCTTTCGAACCCAGCGGCAACCGAATCGCCGCGCGCGTGGTATTCGCCGTTGTTTCGGCGTTATCCAAAATTTGCTTAACGTCCGCCGCACTCAAACCGCCCAGCGGTCCGGCTGCAGGTGCAATCAAATCGCCCTCGGGCGGCTGGCCCTGACTGTTCGTCGGAGCCACTGCATAACTTCCCGTCCCTGCGACAGGTCCCACAGAAAAACCGGAAGGCCGCGCGGTCTGACTTACGAAGGGCAGAGCAATGCCTCCGATAAAAACTACTCCCGGAGCCGCCGGCGTCGGCCCAAACGTATCGGTCGGCCCGCTGCGCGCCGCTGTCGATCCTGCAAACGCCGCATACTCCGCAACATTCAGATTGTTCGACGTTGTCACCACACCGATCCCGCCGACCACCACATTCTTGTAAAAAATCGGCACGCCCCCCGGATTCACGGCCGCCGCATTCGCATCCATTATGTCAGCCTTGCCGGTAAGCACTCCGAGCCCGAATCCGCCGCTTAGCGAAAGCGAAGGAGGAATCTTGCTCTGGAAGTTCGGATCGTTCACCAGCGTGCAGCCGCGATTGGTATTTTCAATGCCATAAAGATCCGCTGGCGGCTGATTCAACACACCGGGCGGGAAATGAGTCCCGCTGATGAACCGCACGGTACGCGACGAGAGAGGCGCCTGATCGTTACTGAAAAACGCGCCCGTCCGAGCCAGCGCCACGGCTACTTCGTTTGCGTTCTGCGCCTGCGCAAAATTTCCGGCCGCAGTGGCCGGTGCATTCTGTGTTCGAAACACGCCCAACACGAATCCAGCGCGGTCCACCACCGCCACGTCCATATCGACATTCACGGAATTCACCGCGGCCTGCACGATATTCTGCACGTCGGTTATCTGCAGAGCTTGCACCGCAGGAATTGGCGGCGGCGCAACGGGGGCGCTACTTCCGTCTCCACATCCGATCAGCAGCATCGCGAGCGCTCCGGCGATTCCCAACACCATGAAAATGCCCAGAACTAACGTTTTCTTTCGCTGCTGCAACGCGCGCCGCGATTCCATCGGCTTCCGCAGTGTACGAGTTGTTTCCATCACGGGAGTACTTGCGTTCGTATCACACTCGTTTGCTGCCGCTCAACGCCTTTGCCGATCCCTTGCGGCGAACTGGTGAACGTATCGCGCCTTTCGTTGCGTTATCGAATGACTCCACTCCTCCGGGAAAAGTGTTGCTCGCTGCCCGTCGATATTGTTATGTAGTACGCGAATCCTGTTTCTTTCATCGAATCCGTTCAGGCCGAACGCATGATCCTTTTCTCTCCGCGGCAAGTTCGACGTGCGTTCTGCGCGGTTTGCTGCCTTGCCTGCCTCGTTCTTGCGCCGCGCGCCGCCGCAACTCTGCCACGTCAATCTCCTCCCGCGCCTCAAGACTCCGCAAAACAATCCCGCGAATCCGGTCCGCCACTGCGCATCCCCCGCCAGCAGGCGCAGACCACCGCCGCAATCGATGGCGTCGTCCGCGACGCGGGCTTTTCCAATATAATTCTTCCGGTGCCTGCGGCGGCTCTTACACTCCGCAACGTCCAATCCGGCGAAATCTTCAGTGCCGCCACTTCAGGAGAAGGCATCTTCCGAGTTTTTCCGTTGCCGCCGGGCCAGTACGAACTCCGCGTCGAAGCCAAGGATTACGCGCCGTTCGTTCTTCCTGATCTTGCCCTGCTGCCAAACGAAGTTGTGAGCCTGGAAATCTCTCTCGTTACCGTCGCAGCCAGGGAGGCGCGCTCGCGCCTCCCGCGTCTCCCCGAGCTTGGTCCTGCACTTTCTGCCGAATCGCAACCTTCGTTCGGAACCCATCGCGATTTTCGTCATCGCCTCGATTCCGATCCCGCCTACACCGAAAATGTTTCGCCGGATACGCTTCCTCCGGTCGCGGACGTTTACAACACCGTTCCAAACCGCTGGGCCCTCGAGCAGCCGGATTACCGCCGCTACTCGCAACGCGGCGAGTACATTTACACCAAGCCCCGCTGGTTCGATCCGTTCCATCGAAATAGCTTCAAAGGCGACGAACCTATTTGGCCCGAGCTCCTCGGCCAGCAAACTTTTCTGAACGTCACCGCTTCATCCGAATCTTTTTTCGATGGACGTCGCGTCCCTTCGCCGAGCAACGTCAGCAGCGCTCGCCCGGGCAGCTCCGGTTTCTTTGGCAAAGGGGAACAAGGTTTTTTCGATCAAACGCTTCGTTTCACACTTGATTTATTTCATGGCGACGCAGCCTTCAAGCCCGTCGACTGGCGCATTCGAATCACTCCCGAGCTCAGCCTCAACAATTTGAAAGTCCGCGAGCTTGGCCTCGTCGGTCCTGATCCCCGCAGCGGCACCAACCGCTTCGACGATCACGTCGGCCTCCAGGAAGCCTTCGTCGAAGTAAAGATCCACGACCTCGGTCCCAACTACGATTTCATTTCCGCGCGCGCCGGCATCCAGCAATTCAACGCGGACTTCCGTGGTTTTCTTTTTGTCGACGAAGAGCCGGCCGTGCGCATCTTCGGCAACCTCCACAGCGATCGCATCGAATACAACGTCGCCTATTTTCATTTCCTCGAGAAAAACACCAACAGCGGACTCAACACTTTCGACCGCCGCCACCAGCAAGTCCTTCTCGGCAACGTTTACTTGCAGGATTTCTTTTTTCCAGGCTACACCGCGGAATTCGTCATCGCCTGGAACAAAGATGATCCCAGCCTTCACTATGACGACAACGGCTTCCTCGTTCGCCCCGCGCCCATCGGCAACGTCATCAACCAAAATCCTGGCGCCGGCCCGATCCTTCACGGCATTCGCGTCGGCTATTTTGGCTGGCTCGGCAGCGGCCACATCCATCGGCTCAATCTCACGCACGCTTTCTATCAGGCGATCGGCGAGGACACCTTCAATCCCATCGCGGGACGCCGCGTCACCGTCAACGCGCAGATGGCCGCCGCTGAGATCTCTTACGATAAGGATTGGATGCGCTACCGCGTCTCCGCTTTTTACACTTCCGGCGACGCCAATCCTCGCGATTCCCGTGCCCGCGGCTTTGACTCCATCGTCGATTTCCCAAATTTTGCAGGTGGCCTGTTCAGCTTCTGGAATCGTGAAGGCATTCGCCTTCTCGGGTCCGGCATTCTTCTGACCACGCCCGGAAGCCTCATTCCTTCGCTGCGCGCCAGCAAGGAAGAAGGGCAGGCGAATTTCGTCAACCCCGGCATTTTCCTGGCCAACTTAGGCGCGGACTTCGATATCACTCCTAAGCTGAGGGGCTTCGCGAATTTCAACTTTCTGCGCTTCGAACGGACAGAGCCGCTCGAATTCTTACTCTTCCAATCGCCCGTTCACCACACCATCGGCGAAGACTTCGGCATCGGCGTCGAATACCGCCCGCCTCTCACCGAAAACATGGTCCTTACCGGCGGCGCTTCCGCCCTGCAGCCCGGCCAGGGTTTCAAAGACATTTACACGAGCCGCACGCTCTTCTCGCTTTTCGGCTCCGTGAAGTTTACTTTCTGAAATGCGCCGATCATGAGCAACGAACGCCAACCCGTTTCGTCCTCTCTGCGAACCCTCTGCGTCCTCTGCGCCTCTGCGTTATCTTTTTCCTTTGCGATTCGCGCCAGCTCGAACCCCGCGGCAAAGGTTCCGCAAGAGTCAGCCGCGTTCCGCGGCCAGTCGCAGGAAGAAGCCGATGGCAAGTCCTCCGGGTGCGTCTCCTGTCACACTTCGACCGACGAACCCACCATGCACCCCACGAAAACCGTTCATCTCGGATGCACGGATTGCCATGGGGGGAACTCCTCGTTTGCTGTCGCATCCGGCAGCGCTCCGAATTCTCCCGAATACAATTCCGCCAAGGAAAAAGCCCACGTCCAGCCCCGCGATCCGTCGTTCAAAAACCGCTCAGCGCTTCCCGAGCGCACCTATACGAAGTGGCTCGGGGAATCCGCTGAATACATCAAGTTCGTGAATCCCGGCGATCTTCGCGTCGCACTCGAAACCTGCGGCACGTCAGGCTGTCACGCCGCCGAGACTCGCGCCGTCTCCACCAGCATGATGACTCACGCTGGAATGCTCTGGGGCGCAGCGCTCTACAACAACGGCGGCTATCCTACAAAAAGCACGCGCTTCGGCGAGAACTATGACCGCGGCGGCAAACCGCAATCGATCAAAACGTTCCCCAAACCTACGCCTGAAGAAACGCGCGCCAAAGGGGTAATTCCCGAACTCGATCCTCTCCTCCGCTGGGAAACTTCCCAGCCCGGCAATGTGCTCCGCGTATTCGAACGCGGCGGCCGCAAGAAAGCGGAGATCGGCAATCCCGATCGCGAGGAAGATCCTGGCAAGCCTGACGACAAACTCAGCGACCGCGGTTTCGGCACCGGGCTTCGCACCGATCCTGTTTTTCTGGGCCTTCAGAAAACGCGTTTGCTCGACCCTGTCATGTCGCTTCCCGGGACGAACGATCATCCCGGCGACTATCGCGCCAGCGGTTGCACCGCGTGCCACGTCATCTACGCCAACGACCGCGACCCGTCACACTCCGGCGGATACGCGCAATTCGGCCACTCCGGCTTCAGCGCTTCTTCCGATACGACGATTCCGAAGAATGAGCCCGGCCATCCCATCAAACACGTTTTCACGCGCTCCATTCCTTCGAGCCAATGCATGATCTGCCACATCCATCCCGGCACGAACATGGTCACTACGTACTTCGGACTCACCTGGTGGGACAACGAAATCGATGGTGACAAGATGTATCCGAAAGAGCAACGCAATCCGACGGAAGAGCAGCGCTATCAATCATTGGAACGCAATCCGGAGGGCGCTGCAGTTCGCGGCCTGTGGAACGACGAAAAATTTCTGGAAAAGGTCGGCAGTACCGAATTTAACAAGCAGTTGAAAACTACGCAGTTGGCCGATTTTCACGGCCACGGCTGGATTTTCCGCGCCGTGTTCCATCACGACCGCAAAGGGAATTGGCTGGACAAAGACGGCAAGCAGATTGCCTTCGAGGATCCCGACCGCTTCGGGAAAGCCGTCCACCTCGCCGACATCCATCTGGAAAAAGGGATGCAGTGCAATGATTGCCACTTCGCTCAGGACAATCACGGCAACGGAAAAATTTACGGCGAACCGCGCGCCGCCGTCGAAATCGACTGCATCGATTGCCACGGGACGATCCGCAAGAAAGCGACGCTCATTACGTCGGGTCCCGCTGCACCGGAGGGCGGCCGCCACCTCGATGCGCTCCGCACGCCGTGGGGCCTGCGCCGATTCGAATGGCGCGATGGAAAATTACTTCAGCGATCCATGTCCGAAGAAAACAAGGAGTGGGAGATCGTTCAAACCATTGACACCATCACCCGCGGCAACCTGCACTTCAGCGAGAAATCGTTTCGCGCGAAGCTTATGGACAAAGATGGCGTCGTGTCTTCGCCAATGCCGAACGACGACACTTTTCTCGCCCATGCCGACGGCAGCATGACCTGCTACTCCTGCCACACGTCCTGGACGCCCACCTGCTTCGGCTGCCATCTACAGATGACCGCCAACGCGCGCAAGCCCATGCTGCACAACGAAGGCTTGCTCACGAAGAACTACACCAGTTACAACTTTCAGGTTCTGCGCGACGACATTTACATGCTCGGCGTCGACGGTACCGTCACCGGCCATCGCATCGCTCCGGCGCGGTCGTCTTGCGCCGTGCTAGTCAGTTCGCAGAACGCCAATCGCGATTGGCTCTACTACACGCAGCAAACTATTTCATCGCCCGGTTTCTCCGGGCAGGCTTTCTCCACCTTCGTCCCGCACACGGTGCGCGCCAAGGAAACCAAACAATGCAGCGACTGCCACGTCTCGGCAAACAACGACAACAACGCCTGGATGGCCCAGCTTCTCTTGCAAGGCACCAACTTCATGAATTTCATGGGCCGCTACGTGTACGTCGCAACGGGCAAAAAAGGCTTCGAAGCCATCGCCGTTGCCGAGCACGACGAACCAGAAGCCATCTATGGAAGCGATCTCCAGCGCATCGCCTATCCCGGCAATTACAAAAACTTTTTAGACCACCATCGCGAACTCAGCGCCGCCGCCGAACATCCCGGGAATGTACTCGACATCCAGGTTCGCGGCGAATACGCCTATGCCGCTCTCGGGCCTGGCGGCTTCCGCGTCTTCGACATCGCCAACATCGACAACAAGAGTTTTTCCGAGAAGGTCGTTACCGCGCCCGTGTCGCCCATCGGCCAGCGCTTCTATGTCCCCACGAAAAACGCCCTCGCCGTCGCCTCACCGACCACGCTGGCCGTCGATCCGCTGCGCCAGCAGTTGCCTGAAAACGAAGAGCAACCCATCCACCGCCTCTACGGCTTCCTTTACGTCGCTGACAAAGAAGAAGGCCTCGTCATCATCGGCGATCCCAACCTGAAATCGAAAAGTCCCGGCGTCGGCACGCTCCTCGACGGCAATCCCGCCAATAATTTTCTGAAGCGAGCCGTCACCTTCAATCCAGGTGGCGTACTCACCGGTGCGCGCCGCATCGCCATCGCCGGGACCTTCGCTTATGTCCTTACGGACAAAGCTCTCGTCGTGGTGGACCTCGACAATCCGCTCGCTCCTCGCGTTACCGCCAACGTCGGCGCACGCGCTCTCAACGATCCTCGTGGCATCGCCGTGCAATTCCGCTATGCCTTCATCGTTGATCGCGACGGCCTGAAAGTTCTTGACATTACGGATCTCGCGCAACCAAAGTTCATCCCCAACACGCTCGTCGCCCTCGAAGATGCCCGCAACGTTTACGTTGCGCGCACTTACGCTTACGTCTCGGCAGGAAAACAAGGCCTCGCGATCGTCGATGTTGAAAAACCGGATGCTCCCAAACTCGATCAACTCTTCAGCGCCGAAGGCCAGCTCAACGACGTCAACGATGTAAAAATTGGCATGGTCGCCGCCAGCGCCTTTGCCTTCGTCGCCGATGGCAAGAACGGCCTCCGCGTTCTGCAGATCCTGTCTCCTTGGGACGACC
>DATNLB010000054.1:0-8075 GCA_035603095.1 Candidatus Acidiferrales bacterium | reverse complement strand
TGTTATTCACAATCCAGAAATTGATGTGGTTTAACGATTGAATGCAGCGGCCGCCATTCCCATAAACAACATTGTTGATGATCAGGTTAGCAGGCGTGTTCCCTCCGAGATCGAGGATAATTCCGTTTCCATCGGTGTGGTTGCTCGAGCCATCAAATTCGCCTACCACGATATTGTTGGCGATGATGTTATGAAAGCCAGTGTAGTTGTCGAACCACATGTCCGTGTTGTAAGAGATTCCGCTCGTCCAACCGTAGAGATAGCCGTTGTGGTTGATGAGGTTGTGGTCGCTGGTGAGATAGTCGCACCTGACGGCGCCGACGCCGGAGCCCCCGGTGTTGTTGATGACGTTGTCGATGAAGCGCAGGTGGTGACCGCCCAGGCAAAAGAAGCCGTCCAGGGCGTTGTTCTGGCCATCCAGATTCAATCCTCGGAATTCCAAATAGGCAGCGCCGGAAGGGAAGGTGCCGCCGCCGAACTTGAACATGGGCTGAGAGTTAGCTCCAGCAGTCCAGACGAGATTGACGGGGCCATCGCCGTAGTTTTTGTAGACGATCCAGGAGGAAGGTGAGCCGCTGGTGGGGGCAGAGAAGGTGGAGCTCAGGTTATAGGTGCCGCCGAGGAGGCAAACGACGGAACCGGGCTGCGTGACGGCGGCCGCGCCGGTAAATGTTTTAGGAGAAGAGGCACTAGTGCCAGAATTGGCGTCATTTCCTGAGGGTGAAGCAAAGAGCGTGCAATCGGAGGCCGTCGTGCCGTTGTTGACGGTCACAGATAAAGGCGAGCTGGTAGCGGAGATGCCTGCGGCATCGGTGGTTTTTGCGGAAAGGGAATGCGCACCGTTGGAAAGAGAAGCGGTATTCAAACCGAACGTCCAGTTGCTGGTGCCGGAAGCATTCGCATAACTCCCGCCGTCGACGGCGACCTGCACAGAGCTGATACTCACGGTATCGGAAGCGGTGCCAGAAACGTTGATGGTGCCGGAGACGGTAGCACCGCTGGCGGGCGAAGTGATAGCCACCGTGGGCGCAGAAGAAGCGACGTTGATGCTGAAGTTTTTGGAAGCGGATTGTGCCGCAGCGTCCTTTACCTGCACGGTGAAGGAGAAGCTTCCTGCTAAGGAGGGAGTGCCGGAGATGGAACCGACGGCATTCAGTGTGAGTCCATTGGGCAGTGTGCCACTCGCGAGGCTCCAGGTATAAGGTGTTGAGCCACCGCTGGCAGAGAGCGTTGCGCCATAGCTGCCCGCCACGGCTCCACCAGGGAATTGCGCCGTGGAGATTTGCAAGCCCGCTGGGGTTGATGTGAAAGCTACGTCGACCCAATAGTTTGAGGAGCTATATGTAGAAGTTGGAAAGCAGCTGCTGCTACCGTAGCAAAAGGGTCCGTCATGGGTACTCGTGGTATTCGCTAGGGCGTGCAATGGCGCATGATCCACGCCCGAGGTCCTGAAATAGTTGTTGGTATCGCTATAGTGTCCGATCGTGGTGTGGTAAGAAGCCACGTAAACGATGTTTGCGGTGATGGCCACTGGCTTTGCAAAATTGACCTGCTGCCAGCCGGAAGCAGTCTCTCCCGTGAAAGTTGCCGACGCCAACAGCGCGCCGCCGCTCGTCCACAAATTGCCCACGTGTGTGCCGGTGTTGCCCGCGCTCTTGTAAAAGCGAATGCCGGCAATGGAGCCGTTCGTGTCAGCCTTAAAGCTAACCCCTAGCTCGACGGGCGAGTCGGGTCCCGCATCCGGTATCGCGGGTACGGTCGTGCCCGGCCAGATCGTGCTCTGGGTTTGAGCCGGGGAGGTACTCGAGCAGCCCAAAACAATTGCTAGCGTCAAGAGCGCGCCTTTAACGTATCTCAACTTCTTTGGTGTGAATGAGCCGCCGGGAATTTCTGCTCCCAGTCGGAGCAATCTCCGCTGCGGCGCCCACAAAAACAAAAACAGTTCATTAAGAATTCGCATAGCTACACCTCCAGGTTTTGTTTGTGGGTTTTTGGCTCACCAGGTCGCTGGCTGGGTACAATCGCGACGAATCGGAAGGAGAGGGTCCCCGGTTACTGAGGCTTGCCGAGCATTTGAAGTTCGGCAGCCCCGGCGAGAGTGCTAAGCACTTCTCTTAGCATTTCGCCCACAGGCCCGAGGTTATGTTAGCGGCGTTTTTGTTTCTGTCGGTGGGGAAAGGATTCTGCCGTCAGACCTTTGGTCTAAGAACACCCCGCACGGTCCTACAGAAGGACAGGCTCCAACCTGTCCTTTCTCTTAAAATTTTCTTAGAAGCCTGATGTCGTGTTCGTGGAAAAACCTGAAACCGTTTTCAGGTATTTCCGTCCTCCCGCCGCCGGACCTTTCCCGATTGTCCAGCGGTGTTACTTCGCATCACGTTATCGGCAGGGCACAATGACCACGCGCCGAACAACTGGGCCTCAAGCCCACGCTGTAAAATCTGCATTGGCTCCCGCCGGAGCTGCCACCCTCCCTCTCTATTCAGAGATTTTCAGCGGTCTGCCGGCGGGGATCGTCGTATTGCATCTCGAAAACCCTAAGGATGGGAGGAGTCTTAGGATCGTGGATCTCAACCCCGCTGCCGCTTTTCTCACAGGGTCCACACTCGAAGACCTTCGCGGCAGGACACTCGCGGAATTCCCAGAGCTCCTGAAAACCGCGTTTCCAAATGAGTGCCTCGACGCGCTTCACGCTCGCAAGCCAAAAAACCTGGGAGAGATTTCCTGCGGTGACGAGCGTATTCGCCGGGGTATCTACGCTGTCCAGCTTTTTCCCCTCTCCGGGAATTTCCTGGGTGTGGCCTTCGAAAATGTCACCGATCGCAATCGTTCCGAACAGGCATTGCGCGAAAGCGAGGAACGCTTCCGTTTGCTCGTCCAGGGCGTGCAGGAATACGCCATTTTCCAGTTGGATCCCCTTGGCCACGTTGTTACCTGGAATAGCGGCGCCGAGCGCTTAAAAGGCTATCGTACCGAGGAAATCCTCGGGAAGCATTTCTCTGTGTTTTATCCTCCGGAGGACGTGACGAGCGGAAAACCTGAGCAGATTCTAGCGGTGGCAACGGAACGCGGACAAAGCGAGGACGAGGGATGGAGAATCCGCAAGGACGGCTCTCGTTTCTGGGCCAACGTCGTCGTTACGGCCTTGCGGAACGCTAAGGGAAGTTTGCAGGGGTTCGCCAAGGTCACCAGGGACATGACCGATAGGCATGGCAAAGAGGAATCACTCGCAAAAGCCAAAGAGCTGCTGGAACTCCGAGTTGAACAGCGAACTTCCGTCCTCGATCGAGTGAACCAGGAGTTGCGAACCGAGATTGCTGAGCGCGTACGCGCCGAGGAACAATCTAAAGCGTCCCTCGAGCAGCTCCGCGCTCTGGCGGAACGTCTCCAGAGCGCGAGGGAAGAAGAACGTACCTCCGTCGCTCGAGAGATCCATGACGAACTCGGGCAGGCCTGCACGGCGATCAAGATGGATCTCGCACTGATCGGCCACAAAGCAACCAAGCGACAGACTCAAGTGCGCGCCAAAGTTGACTCTGCCACTCGATTGGTCGATGAGATGATTGTCACCCTGCGAAGAATCGCCTCTGATCTCCGGCCCAGAACTCTTGACGACCTGGGTTTGATCGCTGCCTTGGAATGGCAGGCTCAGGAGTTTGAAAGCCGTACTGGAATTCGCTGCCGCGTCACTTTGCCCCAGGAACCCCTTGCCCTTGATTCCGAACGCTCCACGGCCATTTTCCGCATCTTTCAGGAATCACTCACCAATGTCGCGCGACACGCCCACGCTACACGGGTCGAAGCCCGCTTGGAACGCGGAGCGAACCAGCTTGTCTTTCAGGTTCACGACAACGGAAGAGGCTTTGACGCTGAGGAGGCCAAGGCCCGCAGGTCTCTCGGCCTGGTTGGAATGCAAGAACGCGCGCTTCTGCTCAACGGGGAGCTCAAGGTGGAAGGAGTTCCAGGCGCCGGCACAACCATGACTCTGAGGATTCCACTACTACCAACGACCCCGCCCAAATCGGACTCGAGATGAGAGTGCTGATCGCTGATGATCATGCCGTCTTTCGCCGCGGGCTCAAGGAAACCATCGGCGAAGCATTTCCCAAAGTGACCTTCGGGGAAGCAAAGACGGCACAGGAAACGGTCGAGTGTGTGCGCCGCCAAGATTGGGAAATCGTTATTCTGGATATCAGCATGCCCGGAAAAAGCGGACTAGATATCCTGGATGACGTGAGGCGATTGCGCCCAAAGTTGCCCGTTCTTTTCCTCAGCATGCACCCGGAAGAGCAGTATGCCCGGCGGGCCCTCAAATCCGGGGCAGCGGGTTACCTGACCAAGGACAGCATTCCCGAAGAACTGAAAGAGGCCGTTCGGCGAATACTCACCGGCGGCCGGTACGTCAGCGCGACTCTGGCCGAGAGGCTGGCCTTCGACTTGAGGAAAGGAGCCGACACGCCGCTCCACGAACTATTGTCAACTCGCGAGTTTCAGGTATTGCGGATGATTGCTTCGGGCAAATCCGTCAAGGAAATAGCGAATGATATTTCCCTCAGCGTGAAGACGGTGAGTACCTATCGTGCGCGCATCCTCCAGAAGACAGGGATGAAAACAACCGCGGAACTGATTCGCTACGCTCTTCAAACCCAGCTGGTGGGTTAAAAACGGCCGGACGCATCAGTCCAACAACTCCGAACGTTTAGGAATTCCTCCGCCTTAGGCCCGCGACCCCGCCGTGTGGGACGCACCCGGTCACGGACACTTCCTTTTTTCCTACAAGAGATTGCTGTTTCCACCCGATGTACTTACGTTGCCATTTGTCATCCCCTATGGATGGGCGGACGATCCCCGAGGAGGAAGAAGATGAGAGTCTTTATCGCGGACGACTCGGCGGTAATCGTCGAGCGCTTGGCTGACCTCCTGAAGGAAATACCGGGTGTTGAGCTCGCAGGACATGCCAGTAACGCCACGGAGGCGGTTCGATGCATCCGGCAAATTAAGCCAGATGCTGTGATTCTCGACTTCCAAATGCCCGGAGGCTCTGGTCTCGACGTACTACGCGCGATTGGTCCAGACCACCCGGGCCTTCACGTTTTGATTTGCACGAACTACCCTTATCCTCAATACCGCGAGGAGTGCTTGGGCGCTGGCGCAGATTTCTTTCTCGATAAATCCTCAGAATTCGAAAAGATCCCTGCCATTCTCCGTGAATTGACTGAAAACTTCGCAAAGTCGGCTGCTGGGAATCGGTGAGGGCAGGGCCCCGGTTTTTTGGGGACACTTGCGAACGGCTCGCCCACTTTCGTGCGCGAAGAATTTCCAGGCGGTGCGGGCCTAGTGTTGGTAAGCGCCCAGGTCCGAACCACCGCCTTGCGGGCGCGCTTTGCCGTTGATGTCTGTGTAGATGTACTTTTTCAGGTCCGCGATGATCGTCGCCGGCACGCCAGGCAGCGTGCTGGGATCGATGCCTCTTCCCAGCGCCGGGCTGAGCAGCGGCGTCAGCGTCAGTCCATTACCGAGCAGAGAAGGCGCGAGCGCCGTTGCGTATTGGCCCAGCGCGTTCGGATCAAAGACCGGCGGAGCGAGGAAGAGCGGATCGGCCTGGATGAACTGTGAAGGATCGGAATAGCTAAAGTTGTTCGGACTACCGAAATACAGGTCCGCAAAGTATTGGATATTTGTGTTGCTGCCCTCTTGATCGTAAGACGGATTGTTGCTGTGCCAGGCCACGGTGATGTTGTTGATGAAATAGCCGTTGCTTGAACCCTGCGATGTAAATGCGCCGGCATTACCGAGCGAGGGATCTAGGTTGTTTTTGTAGCAGGTGTTATTCACAATCCAGAAATTGATGTGGTTTAACGATTGAATGCAGCGGCCGCCATTCCCATAAACAACATTGTTGATGATCAGGTTAGCAGGCGTGTTCCCTCCGAGATCGAGGATAATCCCGTTTCCATCGGTGTGGTTGCTCGAACCGTCAAACTCGCCTACCACGATATTGTTGGCGATGATGTTATGAAAGCCAGTGGAGTTGTCGAACCAAGTGTCGTTGTTGTAAGAGATTCCGCTGGTCCAACCGTAGAGATAGCCGTTGTGGTTGATGAGGTTGTGGTCGCTGGTCAGATAGTCGCAACCGACGGCGCCGACGCCGGAGCCGCCCGTGTTGTTGATGACGTTGCCGATGAAGCGCAGGTGGTGACCGCCCTGGCAAAAGAAGCCGTCCAGGGCGTTGTTCTGGCCATCCAGATTCAATCCGCGGAATTCCAAATAGGCAGCGCCGGAGGGGAAGGTGCCGCCGCCGAATTTGAACATGGGCTGAGCAATGGCACCGGCCGTCCAGACGAGATTGACGGGGCCATTGCCGTAGTTTTTGTAGACGATCCAGGAGGAAGGTGAGCCGCTGGTGGGCGTATAGAAAGTAGAGTTCAGGTTATAGGTACCGCCGAGGAGGCAAACGACGGAACCGGGCTGCGTGACGGCGGCCGCACCGGTAAATGTTTTAGGAGAAGAGGCACTACTGCCGGAATTGGCGTCATTTCCTGAGGGTGAAGCAAAGAGTGTGCAATCGGAGGCGGTAGTGCCGTTGTTGACGGTCAGCGACAGGGGCGAACTGGTAGCGGAGATGCCCGCGGCATCGGTGGTTTTTGCGGAAAGGGAATGGGCACCGTTGGAAAGAGAAGCGGTATTCAAACCGAAGGTCCAGTTGTTGGTGCCGGAAGCATTCGCATAACTGCCGCCGTCGACGGCGACCTGCACGGAGCTGATACTCACGGTATCGGAAGCGGTGCCGGAAACGCTGATGTTGCCGGAGACGGAAGCGCCGCTGGCAGGCGAAGTGATAGCCACGGTAGGCGCGGAAGAAGCGACGTTGATGCTGAAGTTTTTGGAAGCGGATTGTGCCGCAGCGTCTTTCACCTGCACGGTGAAGGAGAAGCTTCCGGCCAGGGAGGGAGTGCCAGAGATGGAACCACCGGCATTCAGTGTAAGTCCATTGGGCAGAGTGCCGCTCGCGAGGCTCCAGGTGTAAGGTGTTGAGCCACCGCTGGCAGAGAGCGTTGCGCTATAGCTGCCCGCCACGGTTCCACCAGCGAGTTGCGCCGTGGTGATTTGTGGGGTCGATGCTGCATTCACGGTGAGAGTGGCGCCGCCGCTCGTCGCGCTTCCGGCTACGTTACTCACGACCACAGTAAATTGCGCTCCACTGTCGGAGGTCATCGTGACCGGTGTCGTGTAACTAGACGAGTTTGCGCCACTGATAGCGACAGTATTTTTTCTTCATTGATAAGTCACGGGAGCAGTGCCCGTAGCTGCCACGGAGAACGTAGCCGTCTGGCCCGCCGTCACCGTCTGGCTTGCTGGCTGCGTGGTGATCGATGGCGCCACCAAAGCTGTAGTAACTGTCAGCATGGCTGCGCTGCTCGTTGCGCTTCCGGCTGCGTTATTCACGACCACAGTGAACTGCGCTCCACTGTCGGAGCTCATCGTGACAGGGGTGGTGTAACTGGGCGAGTTCGCGCCACTGATTACGGCACTATTTTTCTTCCATTGATAAGTCATCGGGGCGGTGCCCGTCGCCGCTACGGAGAACGTAGCCGTCTGGCCCGCGGTGACCGTCTGACTCACCGGCTGCGTGGTGATCGATGGCGCCACCGGAGCAGTATTAACTGTCAGCGTAGCAACGCTGCTGGTGACACTTCCGACCGAGTTGCTGAGCACGACGGCGAACTGCGCGCCGTTGTCCGCTGTTGTAGTGGCAGGGGTGGTGTAGCTGGACGACGTCATGCCAGTGATAGCAACACCGTTCTTTCTCCACTGATAGCTCAACGGAGCAGTGCCGGAGGCTGCCACGGTAAAGGTCGCCGTCTGGCCCGCCGTCACGGTCTGGCTGGCAGGTTGCGCCATGATCGATGGCGCCCCCTGAACAGCGCTGGTGTTGCCCGAAACCATTCCGGAGCATCCCGAATTCACAGTTGCGAGTAGTATTGCCAATAAGACCAGGGCCCAACGATTCATCGTGCGTCTCTTTCCCGAAATCTTCCCCGGCGCGGCTGGTCGGTTCAGAATTGAAACACTCA
>DATNLB010000069.1:0-3199 GCA_035603095.1 Candidatus Acidiferrales bacterium | reverse complement strand
AGCCACCACGGCCGTGGTGACCGGTAAGCCCATCGAGCTGGGCGGGTCGCGCGGAAGGCGCGAAGCCACCGGACGCGGCGTGATGATCTGCTGCGACAAGGCGCTCGCCAAACTGGGAATCAAGAAGGAAGGATGCCGCGTCGTTGTTCAAGGCTTCGGGAACGTGGGCTCCATGGCTGCGGAGCTGATGCATAAAGCGGGCTACAAAATCATCGGCCTGGCGGACATCGGCGGCGGACTGTACAACGAAAAGGGTCTCGATGTGCCGAAGGCGATCGATTGGGTCTACACGCAGAAGAAACCGCTGCAGGATTTCCCGGGCGGCGGAACGAAGATGAGTTCGCGGGATGTGCTCTTCCAGCCGTGCGAGATCGCCATCCCGGCGGCCATTGAAAACCAGATCACGGAGAAGAATGCGAATCAGGTGCAAGCCAAGGTTCTTTGCGAAGGCGCTAACGGTCCCACCACTTGGCAGGCCGACGCGATTATCGATGCCAAAGGCATCTTTACCGTGCCGGACATTCTCGGCAACGCCGGCGGCGTCACCGTCAGCTATTTCGAGTGGGTTCAGGACCGTCAGGGCTTCTTTTGGCGGGAGAGCGAAGTGAACGAACGCCTCTTCGACGTGATGGACAACGCTTTCGATGAAGTGGTGCGTTTTGCTGGAATACACAAAGTGAATAACCGCATTGCGGCCTACATGCTGGCCATCGACCGGGTCGCCAGCGCCCTCAAGCTCCGCGGTATTTATGCCTAGCTTCTGGAGGCAAGTTGTATTAATTTCTTCTTCGCTCCTGCCACTCTTATGGGGATAGGCATGAGTCATTCCGTACCTCCCCTACGGACTGTGCCTGGATCAATTCAATCTGAACGGCTCGGAGAAACGTTCCGAGTCAGGAAGGAGTCCGCCCGTGACTTCGGACTCACTCTTGTCGGGCCACGCGAAAAGTGAAGAGCAGCACCGCCGCGAGATCTGTATCGCCGGACGCTGGATGTACGAGCGCGGACACATCGTCGCCTGCGAAGGAAATATTTCCGTGCGGCTGGATGACGGCAGCGTTCTCACCACTCCTACCTGCATGAATAAAGGGATGCTCGCGCCGCAGGATCTGGTGATCACCGATCTGCACGGGCGGCAGCTCGCCGGCGACCGCAAATTTTCCTCCGAAATGGCGATGCATCTCCTGTTCTACCGCATGCGGCCGGATGTAATGGCCATCTGCCATGGGCATCCGCCCACGGCCACCGGATTTGCGGTCGCCGGGCGCGCCCTGAATCAAGCCTTGCTCCCCGAAGTGATCGTGGGACTTGGACGGATACCGCTGGTGCAATATGCCACGCCGGGGACTCCGGAGTTGAGCGAGGCTATCGAGCCGTTTGTGCCGCACTACGATGCGATGCTTCTTGCCAACCATGGCGCGGTAACCTGCGGCCCGGACCTGCTCACGGCGTTCTTTCGAATGGAGACCATCGAGCACAGCGCGAAGATCACCCTGGCTGCGGAGATGGCCGGTCAGCCAGTGTTGCTCTCCAGCCGGGAAGTCGCCAAGCTGATGGCGGCTCGTCCGCGTTACTTTGTCGCCCCTCCGCCGGGCGGCGGAGCGGAATTGCCCATCACCCGTGACAGCGGAGAAAACGCCGGCGATGACGTGACGCTGACGCGCAGCGAACTCGACGCGCTGATCGACGAAGCCGTGCGCAAGGACCGCTCGCGCCGCTGAGCGACCAGACCAGCTGCCGGGGCGTTACCAACCGGCTGCGACAGCGGCATCCTCACTCTTGATCTAATTTCATCGCGCGCGGCGCGGGACTGCGCCGCCCCCACGCAAGATGTTTCTTCCGTTGCTTTCCACAGATTCCCTCGGCATCAAGCAGCCGTTTGCGCTACTCTCCTCTTCCTGCAGACCGCGTGGATTCGGAGGGAGTACAGGCATGAGCAGCGCCGCCCAATTTTTCAAAGTCATTCAAGCAAGGGACACCGCAGCAGTTAAAAGAATGCTGGCCGCTGAACCGGAATTGGCGAGTGCCCGGAATGAAAAGGGACAATCGGCCTTGTTGCTGACGGTGTACGGCGGCAACAAGGAGCTTTGCGATATGCTGCTGGCTCAGGGGGTTCCGCTGGAGCTGCATGAAGGGGCGGCGCTTGGGCAACTGGAGCGCGTGAAACAACTGGTCGAGAAAGAGCCGAGTCAGGCGGAGAGCTACTCACCCGATGGGTTTCCCGTAATCGCGCTGACGGCGGTGTTCGGGCATTTGGAAGTGGCTGAATACTTGTTTGCGAAAGGCGCAGACGTCAACGCCGTGGCGACCAACGGGACGGGCTACAACGCCCTGACCGGCGCCGTAGCCAGCGGACACACCGCCATGGTGGCCTGGCTCCTGGAAAATGGCGCCGACCCGAACTACCGCTACGGAGCCGGCTACTCGCCGCTTCTTACTGCCGCTGCGAATGGCCATCTGGGGATTGTGAGCATGCTACTGGGAAACGGCGCTGATTTGAGCGCCAGGACCAATGATGGGAAAACGGCCTTGAAGTTTGCGGAGGAACGCGGCCACGCAGAGGTCGCCGAATTTCTGCGCAGCCGCGGAGCGGCGTGAGTGAGAATAAAGGAGCGTGCCACGGTGCGAAGAAGATTTGCGCTCCTGACCGGCTCCCTGCTTTGCATCTGCGCGTTGTTTTCCGGAAAGCTCTTCTCGCAAGCAACAGGAGGAGCTATGGCACTGCACATTACCAGCCCGGACTTTTCGGAGGGAGAAGCAATCCCCAAGAAATTTACGTGCGACACGCAGGACGTCTCCCCGAAATTGGAATGGAATGAACCGCCTGCAAATACCGGCGGCTTTGCCCTCATCATGGATGATCCCGACGCCCCAGCGGGCACGTGGGTGCATTGGGTTTTGTACGACCTTCCCGCGGATGCTAAGGAACTTCCGGAACGGGTGCCGAGGCAAGAGCAGCTGGCCAGCGGCGCGCGGCAAGGCCGGAACGATTTCGGAAAGATCGGATACGGCGGGCCGTGTCCTCCGCCGGGCAAGCCGCACCGGTATTTCTTCAAGCTGTACGCGCTCGATACCAAGCTGAATCTCAAATCCGGTGCCACAAAGGCCGACCTGGAACGCACCATGAAAGGTCACATCCTTGCCCAAGCAGAACTGATTGGCAGATACGGTCGCTGATGGCCGAGTGTGCGTTGACGGG
>DATNLB010000075.1:0-2455 GCA_035603095.1 Candidatus Acidiferrales bacterium | reverse complement strand
ATGCCGGCGCCGGTATCCGCCACTTCGATTTCGACGCTGCCGTTGTGCGCCGCGGTGCGAACTTCGAGCATTCCCCCGCCGGGCATGGCATCACGCGGGTTCAAGAAAAGGTTCAAGAAGACCTGCTGCAGCTTGTTGGCTGAACCCCGAACGGCCGGTAGCGGTTCGCCGAGTTGCTTCACGACCTGGATGTGCGAGGTCTTGAGCGGATGAGCCACCAGCGACAAGGTCTCTTCGACGACACGGTTTACATCAATGTCTGCGGCCTCGGCCGCGCCGGTCCGCGAAAAATTGAGCAGATTGTTAACGATTTCGCTGGCGCGGAACGTCTGCTTGACGATTTTTTCAATGATCGACTGACGCGGGTCGCCTTCCGGCATCTGCTTCGCCAGCATCTGAATGTAGTTGGAGATGACCGCGAGCGGCGTATTTACTTCGTGCGCGACGCCGGCCGCGAGAAGCCCAAGAGAGGTCAACTTCTCGGTTTGCGACATCTGCTCTTCCATGCGCTCGCGCTGGGTCACGTCATCGAAGAGCAAGAGACGGCCGATGCGCACATTCGATTTGCTTACCAAAGGAGTGATAGAAACGTTCAAGGTCAGCGATTTTCCTTGGTGCTGAAGTCTCTGTTTATAGATGCCGGTAATTTGTTCCTGGTCACCGCGCGCGGCGATTTCGCGCGCCAGTTCTTCCGGCAAGAGGGAGCTGAGCTGCCTTCCAACGGATTCCTGGCGCGTCACTCCGAAAAGCTGCTCCATGCGCGTGTTCCAGGATTCGACGATGCCTTCGAGGTCAACCGAGAGCACACCCACGTTCAGGGATTCCACGATATTTTCGCTGAAATCCTTGAGGCGGGCGATTTCGAGAGCCTTTTGTTCGAGCGAGCTGTAGAGCTGCGCGTTGTCGAGAGCGACGGCGACGTAGCCGGCAATCGTCTCGACCAGTTCGACGTCATCGCTGGACAGAAAATCTCCATCGACGGTTTTGCCAAGCCCGAGAACCGCGACGGTGTGCTCGCGGATGCGGCAGGGAACAAAG
The DNA here is from genome assembly GCA_035603095.1 of Candidatus Acidiferrales bacterium. Taxonomy (GTDB): domain Bacteria; phylum Acidobacteriota; class Terriglobia; order Acidiferrales; family UBA7541; genus Acidiferrum. The sequence continues at coordinate 1,417 of DATNLB010000075.1, read as the reverse complement.
TAGTTGAGGTCCAGCTGTTCGAGCGTATGCCGAACGGAATCACTGACATCTCGTGCCGCGCGGGGCGACTCAAAAAAGAGCGCCCCGCGGGCAAACTCGGGCCGGGCCGGCTCGAGGAAACTAAGATCCAAAGACTCGGAGAGGCGCACACCCATAGAACGGGCAATGCGCATTTCGCCGGGTTGCACGGCATTTTCCACAAAAATCGCAAGCCGGTCGACCAATAATGTTTGGGAAATGCGGTCCATGACCGAGCCCAGCATGGGATCGAAACGCACTTCGTTCGTTAACGTGCGCCCGAACTCGATGAGGGTGCGGCGGTAATCGAGGCGGTCACGATAGAAGAAGCGATCCAGGCGCGCCTGAATCCAAGCGCGGAACGGCTGGAACAAAAATGCGGCGATGACGATGGCGATCATGCCCCCGGCGGGGCCGTTGGTGGTGGTATGGAAAATGTCGGCAATCAGCGCGACGAGCGCGAAGTAAACCGCAGCCACCCCGGCGGTTGCCGCTGTATACGCCAGGCCACGCTTGAAAATGATGTCCACATCCATCAAGCGGTAACGGATGACGGCATAGCCGAAACACAGAGGGATCAGCACCAGACTCAATACGGAGAACTGCATCCACGGGCGCAAGGGCGCGCCGAATACCAAAGGAACGATGTAAAGCAAGGAAACCGGCAGACTGCCCGCAAGAGTTCCGCCAGTGAGCCATTTCAATTGCTGACGAAGAACACCGGAAGGCGCTTGGCGGTAGCCTCGATAGAAAACCAGCCCGGCAGCCAAGAAGCAGGCCGCGAGATAGCCGAATTCGGTTTTCGTAAGCAATATGTAGGAAGCGAGCCAGGGCAAGAAACCATTAGCCTTGAGAGCCGTATTTACATGAACCAGAAGCAAGGCGAGAGGCAGGGAGTAGACCGCCAATAATTTCGCGAACGAGCGGACAGTTGTTTCGGACCGCCCCGGGAACACCAGCGCAAAGTGTAGCAGTAAAGCAGGAGCGAGCAGGCGCGCGACAATCTCCGACCAATAGACTTCCCAGTCAAAGGTGTCCAACTTTCCGCTGAAATGGAAAGACCAGAGAACGAAGGAGACCAAGCAAAAGACGTAAAAATGCACCGCGCGAGGAGCGTTCCAGCGGCGGATGAAAATGAACAAGCCGATAAACAGATAGAGCAAGCCTACGACGCGCAGGTAATTCTCGGTCGCAAGAGGCTTTTCCGCAGGCGCTGTGAGGAGTGGTGTTTCGAATTCCTCACCACCGCGCGCAAGCTTGTAGCGCACCTGGGTCCAGAGACCCGCGCGGTCCAGACGCCGGGCCACTTCCGCCGCCCTTGTGACCTTGGCGGTATTGATCGTCAGCAGAACGTCGCCCGGGCGGATTCCGGCGCGGGTTGCGGGCGAATTGGGAGCAA
>DATNLB010000500.1:0-8498 GCA_035603095.1 Candidatus Acidiferrales bacterium | reverse complement strand
CAGCTACCCCACCTTGAAGCAGTGGATCTACCACGGAAAAATCAAATCGGTGAAAACTCCCGGCGGGCATCACCGCGTTCCGGAGAGTGAGATCGACCGGCTGTTCCCGAAGAAGCTGGAGCGCGGGGACATCGAGACCCGGCGGGGAAATCTGCGGAAGATCAGCGGGCGAAACCAGCTGATTGGGCGCGTGGTGGCAATCAAATTCAGCGGGCTGCTGGCGCAGGTCACGCTGGCGATCGGAGAACAGCATATTACCTCCATCATCACCGCGGATGCGGCCAAGGAGTTGCGGCTGAAGCCCGGGGAGCGGGCTGCGGCGCTGATTAAGTCGACCGAAGTAATGATTTTAAGAGTATGACGGGAGCCGTGGCTCGTGACTGGCGGCAAGACAACTTGGCCCAAGTGGTTCCGCATATTCCCGCTCATCATTTCTGTTTTCCTTGCGCAGTACGATGTGCGAGCACAGGGGCAAGAAATCCGAATAGCGGCGGCGGCTGACTTGAAGTTTGCCATGGGAGAGTTAACCGTAGAGTTTGAGAAGCAGTCAGGAACCAAAGTAAATGTGACTTACGGCTCGAGCGGGAATTTTTTCTCGCAACTGCAGAATGGGGCGCCTTTCGATCTCTTCTTTTCCGCGGACATTGAATATCCGAAAAAGCTGGAGGCAGCGGGACTCGCGGAGCCGGGGACGCTATACGGATACGGGGTAGGGCGAATCGTGATTTGGACGCCTGCGGATGCGAAGGTGGATGTTAGCAAATACGGATGGAAGACCTTGTTGGATGCAAGCGTCGAGAAGATTGCGATCGCCAATCCCGAGCATGCGCCCTACGGACGAGCGGCGGTAGCGGCGCTGCTAAACGCGGGAATCTACGAATCCGTCAAAAGCAAGTTGGTGTACGGAGAAAATATTTCGCAGGCGGCACAGTTTGTGCGGTCGGGAAACGCGCAGGCGGGGATTGTGGCGATGTCGCTGGCGGTTTCGCCGGCGATGCACGATGGGAAACGCTGGGAAATTCCCGCTGAAATGCATCCGGCGATTGAGCAGGGAGCGGTTGTTTTGAAGAACGCGAAGAATAAGGAAGCGGCGCAGGCGTTTCTGGAATTTGTGAAGAGTGCGGCAGGACGCACCATATTGTCGAAGTACGGTTTTGCGTTTCTGGAGAGGACGAAGAAAGCGGAAAGAAGATAACGCGCAGACGCTGCGTGCGCAGAGGAAACGCGGAGAAGAGTAGAGAAAAGGACAGTGAATGGAAGCGTTGTGGTTGTCGATGAAGTTGGCGGCGTCCGTGGCCGCGATATTGCTGGTGATTGGGATGCCGGTAGCGTACTGGCTCGCGTATGCGAACTGGCGCGGCAAATTCTTGCTCGAATCATTGGTAGCGCTGCCGCTGGTGCTGCCGCCGACGGTGCTGGGATTTTACGCACTCGTGGCCATGGGCCCGCGCGGGCCGCTAGGAAAATTGTGGATCGCGTTCTTCGGCCACGGATTGGCGTTCACATTCACCGGACTGATTCTGGCGTCGGTGTTGTACAGCCTTCCGTTTGCGGTGCAGCCGATGATCGCTTCATTCGAGGGGGTCGATCGAAGACTGCTGGACGCTTCAGCGGTACTGGGTGCGGGAGGCTTGCGGACATTTTGCCGGGTAATCCTGCCGTTGTCGCTCCCCGGAGTGGTCACCGCGGCGGTGCTGAGTTTCGCGCACACCCTGGGAGAATTCGGCGTAGTGTTGATGGTGGGCGGGAATTTGGCGGGCGTCACACGAACGGTTTCGATCGACATTTACGATCGCGTGCAGTCACTGGAATACGCCGCGGCGAACCGCATGGCGCTGGTGCTTCTGATGATTGCGTTCTCCGTATTGTGCGTTGTATACGCCGTGAATCGCCGCGTGTGGACGCCGTGGCCGGCGAAGTAAACGCGACGATCCTCACCGCGCGAATCCGCAAAGAGCGGCGTGGCGCGGGCGCCGCCTCTTTTGTCCTCGACGTTTCCATTGAAGCGTCTCCCGGCATCACGATTTTGTTTGGACCTTCCGGAGCCGGCAAATCCACGCTCCTGGATTGCGTCGCGGGACTGGCGCGGCCGGACGAGGGACGAATCGCAGCCGGCGGCGACGTACTGTTCGATTCCGCGCGCGGAATCAATCTTCCCGCGCCGAAGCGGCGAACCGCCTACGTTTTTCAGACCCTGGCGCTATTTCCACATCTGAGCGCGGAAGAAAATGTTTCATACGGCTTGATGCATTTGCGCGAGGAAGAGAGACTGGAGCGAGTAGAAGCAATTCTCAAAGCCTTTCGCGTTGAGAAATTGCGGAAACAAAGACCCGGCGAGATCTCCGGAGGCGAGAAGCAGAGAATCGCGCTGGCGAGATCACTGGTGACCGAACCGCGCGTGTTGTTGCTCGACGAGCCGTTGACCGGATTGGACGCGGAGCTGAAAGCCGCGATTGTGGACGATTTGCGCGGGTGGAATGCAGCGAAGGGAATCCCGATTCTATACGTGACGCACAGCCGTGAAGAGGTGGATGCGCTGGGCGAACGCGTGATCGCGCTCGACAATGGACGCGTCGCAAGTGCCGGTGCGCCGATGGATGTTCTGGACGCCCCGCGCCGGAAAAAACTGGCGCAAGCGGCCGGATTCGAGAATCTGCTGAGCGCTACGGTGCTCGATCTGCGCGAGGCGGATGGCGTGATGCGCGTGCGCCTGGGCGAGAGCGCGTGCGAGATCGAGGTACCGCTCGGTTATGCGGCAGCCGGGAACCGCGTACAGGTAGCGGTTCGCGCGGGAGATATTTTGCTCGCGTCGGAACGGCCGCACGGATTGAGCGCGCGGAACGTGATCGAAGGGCGCATCGTTTCGCTGGAGCAGCGCGGGACCATGGCCATTGCCCGCGTGGATTGCGGCGTCGCGTTCATTGTGCACGTCACGCCCGGGGCAGTCCGGGCGTTGGAGCTAACGGCGGGTCGTCGCGTTTGGCTGGTCTTGAAAACGCACTCGTGCCATCTGGTGGAGTAGTTGAAAAATTCAAGAGCCTGGAATTTTTCAAGACTTCGGCTTTTGCGGAGCGGGCGTTGCAGTCTTGGACGCGGCGGGACCAGAGAATTTGATTTCATCGGCCTCAAGGGTTTTGTCTTTGGGTGTGGCATGGATGACGACGAGGTCGCCGGCGGCGAGGTCGCCAGCCTTGGCTGGTTTATCTTCGTTATTGGACCTCGATAGAAAGACGGTCGAAGCGGCGAATTTCACTTCCACGGACTTCCCGTCCGCTGTTTTTACAACCACGGAATCGGCGCTGATTTTTTCGACCGTCCCCCTCACGTGAACTTTATTGCCGTGAGCGAAGGCCGTGCCCGTGGCGAGTGTGAACAATAAAGCCAGCGTGGATATGCGAAGTTTCATGAAAGTCTCCCTTGGAATGAACGTCCCGCATGCTATGGCCTCATTCCTACCGATGATCTTGTGATTCCGGTTTCGGCTTGCGTGTTGCTCCATTCAAAAAATCATTTTCCTGCTGTTCTTCCGCCCGGTCGTCCGGGCCTTTGGGATTATAGCGCTCCATTTCGATGCGCTCTGCGGCGGTTAGATGGGGAAGGTGGCGGATGAAGTGAACCAGCTTCCAACTGCTTTGCATGCCTCCGTGCTCGCCGCCACTGGAAAATGCCGGCATTCCCGTGAAGCGCACGCCATTCTCGATGATCCAGAACAGTTCGCCGTCGGTAAGATTTTGCGTTTCCGGCAGGCGCAGATCCGGTGGCTTGGGGTAGAGGCCACTCCCAATCATGCTCTGCCCGCTGCCGTCGTTGGCGTGGCAGATGGCGCAATGATCCGCGAAGTGAAGCCGCGCATCGCGCAGATCCTCCGGAGAGTCGAGCACAGGATTCTGGGCCAGCCGCGCATTCGAAGGGATCGCCAGATGACGCGCATTGCGAGCGACCATGATTTCGAATTTAGTGGGCGTGACGCGAGCGCTGAGTCCGTCATGCAGAAGCGAGGTCGCCACAGCGACAGCCAGGCCGGCGAGTGCTACCGCGACGATAACGACCACGAGAGTTCCGCGTTTCATGGCTCTGTGAATATGTTAATGGATGAGGGCCGGGGCGACCAGCGGGGAATCATTCCGACGAAGACGGCGTTCCATGGCTTTGTCCCCGCTCACGCTTGACCGGCGAGCATTAGGGAATGGCGAGAAGACATCTATTTTCCTATGATGTAAAGCGAGTGCGTGTCATTCGAATCGAAGCGGCGTGCGAGCATTTTCAGAAGAGCGGAGAGGGAAATAGAAGAGTGCGCGGATGTAGCCCCACAACCGGTCTCCTCTGGTAGGATACTCATGAAATGGCGCCCCCCACGATAAACGGAAGCGGTTTGGCCGCGGTCGAAACTTGTCCGCCCGAAGTACGCGAGATTCTCCAAGCCGTGACGAGTGGGGCGGAATTGACGTTCGAACAGGGGCTGCTCCTGGCGACGGCGCAGGATCCCGCGCTGGAAGCGCTAGTGGCTGTTGCGGATCAGTTGCGGCAACAGACTGTCGGAGACGCAATCACCTATGTCGTGAATCGCAACATCAACTTCACGAACGTTTGTTTCGTGGGATGCAGTTTTTGCGGCTTTGGACGCGGGCCCGGAGCCACGGACGCATACTCGCTCTCTTTCGAGGAAGTGGTGCGCCGCGCGCGCGAGGCCCGGGAACGCGGCGCCACAGAAGTTTGCGTTCAGGGCGGACTGCCGCGCGACCTTGACGGATTTTTCTACCGCGATCTGCTGCGCGCCATCAAGCATGCAATTCCCGAGATGCATGTGCATGCCTTCTCGCCGATGGAAATCGACTACGGCGTGACGAAAACAGGAATGCCGCTGCGTGACTATTTGCGGATGATGAAGGACGAAGGGCTGGGCAGCATTCCCGGCACAGCAGCGGAGATTCTGGATGATCGCGTGCGGGAGGAACTGAGCCCGAACAAATTACCCGCGGGGCGGTGGGTGGAGATCATCACCGCGGCGCATGAGCTGGGCATTCCGACGACTTCAACCATGATGTACGGACACGTGGAAGAGCCCGCGGATTGGGTGCGCCACATCCTACTCTTGCGCGCCATCCAAAAACGTACGGGGGGATTTACGGAGTTCGTGCCGCTGGGATTCATCCATGAGAACACGCGGCTCTACCGTCATGGTGGAGCGAGGCCGGGAGCGAAACGGGAAGAGCACTTGCGAGTGCACGCCTTGGCACGCGTGCTGCTGCACGGGGCCATCAAGAATTTGCAGGTCTCCTGGGTAAAACTGGGATTCGAAACTTCGCTAGCATGCTTGCAGGCGGGGGCAAACGATTTCAGCGGTACGCTCATGGAAGAGAGTATTTCCAAGGCCGCCGGTGCAACGTTCGGAGAATATGTGTCGCCGGAAGAATTTCGCGCCAGGATTCGATCGATTGGGCGAGTCCCGGCCGAGCGGACGACGACCTACAAAATTCGTCGTATGTTTGATGAGCCGGAAAATGATCCGCGCACAATGCCGTCGCAACTTCCTATTGCGCGGGCTGAGAGCCATGTGACATACACCGAAGGCGCCTACTGAGCGATTCCCATGCCAGCATTACTCTTACCGGTGAAGGACCTGAACAATGCCAAGAAGAGGTTGATGGGCGTGCTGACGCCGGAGGAGAGGTTTGCGCTGGCCGGGGCCATGCTCGCGGACACCATTCGCGCAGTGCGAGGCGTGCGCTACGCGGAGAAAGTTTTTGTCGTCACGAATTACGAGCCCATCATGCAATTGGCCGAGGAAAATCAATGGGAGATTCTTAGGGAAGAACACCAAATCTCGGAGAGTGATTCAGTCGATGCCGCTTCGAAGATCTGCGAACAAAGGGGCGTCACCGGATTGCTTCGCCTGCCGCTCGATCTGCCGTTGATCCAATCGAGCGACATCGATGAACTCTTAACTGTGGAATGCCAACCGCCGGCTTTGGTAATCGTGCCCTCGCGCGATGGAACCGGCACAAACGCCATGATGCGGACGCCGCCCACATTGTTTCCCTCACATTTTGGAAACGGAAGTTTCGCGAAGCATCTTGCCGAGGCCGAAAGGGCCCATGCCCGCGTCATGGTGCGCCGCAATGCCCGAGTGGAAATGGATGTGGACGACGAAGCGGATTTGCGGGCCCTGCTGGAGCACGATTTGAGCGGAACGGAAACAGGCCGCTGGCTGCGCGCCAGCGGTGTGAGGGCGAGGTTCGTGGCCGGCGTGCGAGCCGGAGCGGCAAGCGCCCCATGAAGAGAAAGCTATATGCAAGCCTCGATGAGGCCGTGGCCGATATTCCGGACGGCGCGCAAATCATGGTTGGAGGATTCGGAGGCGCGGGTTTTCCGAATAATCTCATTCAAGCGTTGGCGCGGAAAGGCGCGAAGAACATCACTGCCGTCAGCAACAATTGCGGGACGCGCGATGGCGAGCTTGGAATCATGTTCAAGAACAATCAGATCAAGCACGTGATTGCCGCTTTTCCTGGGCCTCACGCCAATTATTTTTTGGAGCGCTTCGCCGCCAAGGAAGTGACTCTGGAACTCGTGCCACAGGGCATTTTGTGCGAGCGCATGCGCGCCGCCGCTGCTGGCCTGCAAGGTTTCTACACCACGGTGGGCGCCGGCACCGAAGTCGCCGCGGGAAAGGAAGAGCGTTTCCTCGAAGGAACCCGCTGTATCCTCGAACTGCCGATTCGCGCGGACTATGCGCTGATCAAGGCGCACACCGCCGATGAGTTGGGGAATTTGACTTATCGGCTGGCTGCAAGAAATTTCAATCCCGTCATGGCTATGGCCGCGAAGACTACGATCGCCGAAGTCGAGGAGATTGTTCCGGTAGGCGCCATCCATCCGGAGCACGTCGTGACTCCCGCGATCTTCGTTCATCGCATCGTGCAAGCGAAAGGAATCCGCTATGCCGGGTGACGGCATTCAAAATATAGCTTTGCGCGGCGATGGCGCTCGAGCAAAAGTTATACCCGGCAAGGTGCGATTGACGCGCGAGCAGATCGCCCAACGCGCCGCGGTCGAATTGCCCGATGGCGCCTATGTAAATCTCGGATGGGGAATTCCCAATCTCGTCGCTAGCTATTTGCCGAAAGGGATCACTGTTTATTTCCACAGCGAAAATGGAATTCTGGGAATGGGTCCTCGCGCAAAACCCGGCGAAGAAGATTTCGACCAGGTGGACGCCATGAAAGTGCCCGTCACGCTGATTCCGGGTGCTTCTTTCTTTCATCAGGCCGACGCACATCTGATGACCCGCGGCGGCCATATCGACGTTGCTCTTCTTGGCGCCTTCCAAGTTTCCGAGAAGGGCGATCTTTCGAATTGGAAAATTCCCGGCGCGAAAGGCCCCGGCGGCATCGGTGGCGCCATGGACATCGCGGCAGGCGCGAAGACTTTGATCGTGTGCATGGAGCACACCACCAGGGACGGAGCGCCAAAAATCGTGAAGAAGTGCTCGTACCCGCTCACCGCTTTGGCCTGCGTGGATACCATCATCACGGATCTGGCGGTGATCGACGTGAAGCCGCAAGGATTGCTCCTGCGCGAAGTGGCGCGCGGCTGGACGGCGGAGGAAGTGCAAGAATTGACCGGCGCACAATTGATGGCGCAGCAAGGAATTCCGGAAATGAGTTTCGCTTGATTTTATTTATGAGGAGGACTAAATGAGCCAGATGATTCCAGAAAAATATACGGATTTGTTGGAGAAGCCGGCGTTTGGACATTTGGGGACGCTGATGAAGGACGGCAGTCCGCAGGTGACACCCATATGGGTGGATTACGACGGAAAATTCGTGCGCTTCAATTCGGCGAAGGGCCGCGTGAAGGACAAGAATGTCCGGCGCGATGCCCGCGTTTCGATTGCGATACAGGACCCCGCGAATCCCTACCGCTATCTGGAGATTCGCGGCAAGGTCGTCGAAATTACCGAAAACGGCGCGGACGACCACATCAACAAACTCTCCAAAAAATATCTGGGAAATCCAGTTTACCCTTTCCGGAAACCAGGCGAAGTCCGCGTCACCTACAAAATCGAGCCGCAAAAAGTCAGCTCCATGGGTTAGCGCAATATCGACTGACTCAACGTCCTACGTAAAATTCTCCATTTCGTAACTCACTGATAACTGTTCACTGAAACCTTACAAACGCGCGGCGACGCGTGCGGCGATGCGTCCTTCCGCGGTCCGGAACACAAATACAAGGCTGTCGGTGAGCGGCACCCCGGCGCTGGGAACGACCAACTGATAGGACCACTCGAAACGCTGGGGCAGTTCCGCTGCTAGAGCCGAAGCGTAGGGAGCGATCCGCTCGACGGACGCGCTAACTTCCTTGATGTTCTTTACCTGCTGCAGATCCACACCGCGTTTCCAATAAAGAGAAAGCTGTAGAGCACTCATCATTTCGCGAGTCAAGTACATGCGCGTTCCAACTTGCTGGAGTCCGGGGCTGCAGGACAGGTCGTGGAT
>DATNLB010000090.1:0-4944 GCA_035603095.1 Candidatus Acidiferrales bacterium | reverse complement strand
ATCGAAGCGCAGGAACCGGAGCGCGTCGAAGTGCGAACGCACGTGCTGGTGCTGGCCGCAAAGCACCCGGAACTGAAGATGTCGGAAGAGGTGGAGAACTTCGTCGACGAGGTGAAGAGCAAGGTCCCGGAAGCAGAATGGAGGCAGCTCTCCTCCAACAAACGAGAGCCTGAGGATTCTTGGGATGCACAGATCCGAGAGGTTGATGACCCAGAACAGCTTCAGGGGGAAATGGATACACTCGCCCAGCGCTTTGCCGCAGAGCAGAAGAGTTCTATCTTGGAGAATTACGCGTTCGTACCGGCGCACCCGAAACCAATTTCATACCTAACCTCTGAATTTCTTCATACCGGTTGGCTCCATCTCATCGGCAACATGTGGTTTCTATGGCTTGCTGGCTTCATCCTTGAGGACAGATGGGGCCGGGTTATTTACCCTATTTTCTATATTCTTGCCGGAGTCGCCGCATCTCTCATCCACGCTATGTTTTACCCAGGAAGTCTCGCTCCTGCTCTGGGGGCCTCTGGTGCGATAGCTGCGCTCATGGGTGGTTTTCTGGTGCGCTTCCCAAAACTGAAAATCCATATGCTTTGGTACATGTTGATTTTCCGGATTCGATTTAGAGCCCCGGCCTACTGGCTGCTTCCTATGTGGCTGTTCATGGAAGTATCTTACGGAAGCCTATTTGGTCAAACGTCGGGAGTGGCCCATTGGGCGCATGTCGGCGGGTTCGTCTTCGGAGTTCTGGCCGCGGTCGTCATCCAAAACACGGGGCTGGAGCACAGTGCAAATGCGGTCATTGAGGACAAGATCGGTTGGACAGCTGCTCCAGCCGTGGTTCAGGGAGCAGAGTTCATGGAGCAGGGAAAGTTCGATGAGGGCATTGCGGTGCTCAAGAAGCACGTAGCCGCGAAACCAGAGGCCATCGACGCTCATTCCCTATTGCGGCAGCTCTATTGGCGCAAGAACGATATCCGGGCGCATCTGGAAACCACGGTCAAACTGTGCCAACTGCACCTCAAAGCGCAAGACGCGGAGTCAGCGTGGCAGGATTACCAGGAATACGCCAACGCCGGCGGGGATCGCATGCCTGCGGCCGCGTGGCTTGAGCTGTGCCGCATCGCGGAAGGGCATCAGGACTACGTTCGCGCGGTCACTGAGTACGAGCACTTAGCCAAGGCATACCCCGCGGAAAAGCAATCGCTTCTCGCGCTTCTCTCCGCCGGTCGCCTCGCCCTGAAAAAGCTGAACCGCCCTTCGGACGCATTGCTCTATTACAAAGCGGCGAAAGCTTCCAAAGTTCCGCACCTTGATTGGGAAACGAACATCCAAACGGGAATCCAAGAAGCGGAAAAAGCGGTGGGCGCATCCTACAGTCCCACGGTGAAATCTTAGGCTCTGTTTGGGGGACAAGAACGATTTGGAATGCGCGGCGTAGCAGAGGTTTTATTTTACTCTCTGAATAAATAATTCTTCTGTTAACTATGAGAAAATCGGGGAGATTTCAACCGTTGCCGACGGCTCGGATGGGGATGGTCACCGTTGAAGCCGTCTCTGAAGATCCCAGCATGTGGCAGCGGCCGTCGAAGATTCCACCCGGATCGATGACCATGCACGGAGAGTGAACCTCTCCCGTCACTACACCTTTGGCTTCGATCTCCACGCGACCCTTCGCGAAAATGACGCCATCGAAACGGCCAGAGATTACGACGCGGTTGCCCTCGATTTGCCCTTCAACCTTGGCGCCTTCGCCAAGGATGACGGTCTGCTCCGAGATGATGTTGCCTTTCACGTTGCCGTTGACGCGAAACGTTCCTTTTACGGTCAGCGTGCCCTCGAGCGTTACGCCCTGGTCGATGAATCCTGTCCATTCTTCGCTGGTGCTATTCTTCGAACTTGCGGCCCACTTCCATGCCATTTCAATACCCCCATATGGAGACTGTTCTACTTTAGCTGCGCCTGCGGATAAGTCAACGCAACAGAGCAACGGGGTTGTCGAATGAAGCGACTGAACGAAGGAGCAGTGCTTGTTCGGGAAGCCCGCGAAGCTATTTCATCAAGCGGTCGTAGAGACCCATGAGCTGGGCATCGTCATAATACTCGAGCACCAGCTGCCCCGGGCGCATTTTCGTTTTCTGATGAAGAAGCACTTTGGTGCCGAGGTGCCGTTGAAGTTCATCGAGCGCCGAGCGGATGTTCGCGTCCATCTGGACTTCTGGCGACGTATGCCCGCTTCGCGAACGCCGCGACGCAAGCCGCTCGATCTGGCGGACCGTCAAACCACCCCGTGCGGCCCGCTGGGCGTAGCGCATTCGCAATTGCGCATCCGGCACGGCCAGGAGGGCACGACCGTGGCCCGCCGTCAGCTTCCCTTCTTCAATCCAATCCTGAATCTTTGGCTCCAACTTCAAAAGGCGAATGGCGTTCGCCACAGTCGCGCGGTCCTTGCCGGTTCGCGCCGCGACAGCCTCCTGAGTTAGCTGAGCCTCTGCCATTAAGAGTTCAAACGCTCGCGCGGCTTCAATAGCATTCAGATCTTCACGCTGGATGTTCTCAACCAACGTCATTTCCAGCGCTAGCTCGTCAGAGGCCTGCCGGACGATCACAGAAACTTTCGTCAAACCGGCGCGCTGGGCTGCGCGCCACCGGCGTTCGCCTGCAATCAACTGAAATCGCGAACCGATCGGTCGCACAACCAAGGGCTGGATGATGCCGCTGGCCTGAATGGAGCGTGTCAGTTCATCGAGAGCTTCTTCTCGGAAGCGCGTGCGGGGCTGGTAAGGACTGGGTTCGATCAGGTCGATGTCAATCTGTTGGGGGCCCGGATGCGCGGCCTCGCGAGCCGGTGCGGTCGCGGTGCCACTGGCGGTGGTTGCATGCGGCTGTAGGGGTGCGGATTCTGGAGAGGTTTTGGGCTCAGGCTCCCGAATGAGCGCTCCGAGCCCCCGTCCCAGCGCGTTTCTCGGCATTGGCAATGACCTCCTGGGCGAGTTGCGTGTAGCCCTCTGCGCCCTTGCTGTGAATGTCGTAAAAGATGATCGGTTTACCGAAACTTGGGGCTTCCGCAAGGCGCACATTGCGCGGAATCACGCTTTGAAAGATTTGGGTTCCAAAGAAACTGCGCAAATCCGATGCGACCTGACGCGAAAGACTCGTCCGCTCATCATACATCGTAAGCAGGATACCCTCGATTTCGAGGCTTGGATTCAGGGTACGGCGAATGCGCATGAGCGTGTCCAGCAACTCGGAAACGCCCTCTAACGCCAAATATTCACACTGGATGGGTACGAGAACAGCTCCTGCAGCCACGAGGGCGTTCAAAGTCAGCAAATCCAAGGCGGGAGGGCAATCCAGGATGATATAGCGGTATTTATCTTGCAGAGTTTTCAGGGCAGCCTGAAGCTTATATTCACGACCCTCCGCGCTGACGAGTTCAACGGCTGCTCCCGCAAGGTTTTTGTCGGCTGGGATGACCTCCAGGCCGTCCACCTGTGTCTTCTGAATGATCCTATCGAAGGGTTCGTTCAGAATTAAAGCGTGATAGAGGGTCCTACGCGAGGGATCTTTCGTGAATCCGATGGCGGCAGTGGCGTTGGCTTGGGAATCGCAATCAACAAGAAGAGTCGGTTGTTCGGCCGTAGCGAGACAAGCGGCTAGATTCACCGCAGTTGTGGTCTTGCCCACTCCACCCTTTTGGTTCGCGACGGCAATGATTCGAGCCAAATATTCCCCCGAGAGCGAAAATCTAGCAAAGGTGGGACGAGGATGCAAGATGTTTCACGTGGAACAGCGTCTTGACGGTGGAAATCGGGCTTCGGAGGGCGGATTGTTCCATGTGGAACATTCACGAATGGTCCTAGATAGCCCGAACTTGAGTTGTTCCACGTGGAACAACGATTTGGCGTTCGAACCGTCGATGGCTGCGAATTAGAGGAATCTTAAAGAAATAGCGGCAACCCCTCCCTCTTAAGGCGACGATGCGCCGGTAATTGACGACTTCCTAGTGCCCACAAGAAGGAGGCGTCGCAAGGAATGAGGCACTTCTATGGGCTCCCTCCAATCCCAGGTCTGGATCCTCTGAATCTCCTCGAGATCTCGGCCGCCAATCCAAAGTATAACTTGTTTGGCTGCTATCTGTTGCGACCTCGCCCACGCAAGGAAAACCGAGAATTCGCCCAGCGCGCGCGAGCATACGTAATCAAGTGGTGCGACCTCCTCCCCCAGCTCTTCATAGCGGCGCGCCAGCACTTGTGCGCCGCTAAGTCCCAATTCACGAACGACTTCCGCCAGAAATGTGACTTTCTTGATGTTGGATTCGACCAAGAAAACTTGCAACTCAGGTCGCATAATCTTGAGGGCCAGCCCCGGAAATCCGCCTCCCGAGCCAACGTCGGCGAGCCGACCGTTTTGCAGGGGTATGGCCTCGGCGGCGTACATACTCTCGCAAAAATGACGATAAAGTATCTCCAGCGGGTCGCGGATAGCCGTCAGGTTTATTTTTTCATTCCAGGTCAGCAAAATCTTGATATATTGTTGAATTTGAAGCACTTGATCGTCAAAAGCAGGAATCTTGAATTCTCCGAGGGCGCGCCGTATCACGGCCGCTGAGGGTGGGGCGGGGATAGCTGTTGTCATAGTAGTAACTATTTAGCTCGGAGCTATCAAATTCTTACTTTCCTCGTCGCTAGCCCTTTTGGGCGTCAGGTACCGTGGTCCAGCGGTTCCGGCGACCACATCCACGGCGCTGTGCCAGAAAATCGCCGGCACCAGACTGCCATAGGCAATCCGGCAGGTCCCCAGAATGAGGCCGATCAAGAGAGTCATAACGATTCCACCGCGACCCTGATAACTATGCGCCAGCCCAAAGAGAACGGAAGAAAGGAGCACCACCGCCCACGCTTGTAATCCTATCTGTGCGAAGACAGCCATGGCGAACCCGCGATA
>DATNLB010000092.1:0-3020 GCA_035603095.1 Candidatus Acidiferrales bacterium | reverse complement strand
GGCGATGGCTCGGTAGGCCAGGCCAGCCATCGCGATTTTCGTCTTGGTCGTGAGAATCATATCCGAGCCCGTTGGCTCCGCCCCTTCTTAGAGAAGAACAAGCGCGCAAAAAACTCGTCGTTGTAGATGCGCCGCAAAACGGGCTTTTGCTGCCATACGCGGCGATGCCTGAGGAGGTCAACCTGAGCTTTGGTGTCCGTGGTCACGATCTCTAACGTGTAGAACCAATTTCCGCGTTCGGCCGGAACTCATGGCAACCGAAAATAGGAGCCTGGTCCTGTTTCCAAGGAGATTGCTCGGGAAAGCGCAGCATCTTCCACCCAGAGAGACAGGCCCATAAAAAGTACCAGCCATCCACCATCACTCGCATCTTCGATTTTCCTGCGCGCCGCTCGGTGTAATGGACCGGAATTTCCAGAATGCGCAACTTAAGGCGTGCCGCTCCAAAAAGCAGATCAAAATCGCCCCAGCGCTCTACTCCTCCCAGGGGCATTCGAAGGTAATCGCGTTTCAAGAAAACTTTGGTGCCGCAGAGCGTGTCGCTGACACGTTGGCCAATAACTTTGCTGGCCAGAAAGCAGAAGCCCTTGTTGCCAATAAAATTCGCCACCTTCATCGCCTTCCCTTGCATCGGGTATACCAGCCGCGTGCCATTGACGAAATCTGCGGTGCCCTCTTGCAGCGGCACCAAGAACTTGGGCAACTCTTCCGGAGTGACCGCCATGTCCGCGTCCAGAATCATCAGGACATCGCCGTTTGCCGCCGCGAAGCCCGCGCGCACGGCGCTGGCTTTGCCTTGATTTTTCTCAAGCACGATTAACCGCACACGAGAATCGTGGGCCATAATCTCCTTCACTTTCTCGCGGGTTTCATCCGTGGAGCCGTCGTCCACGACAACAATCTCCGTCCAGGAACCCATTTGCGGCACCCGGCGCAAACACTCCTGGATATTCCCGGCTTCGTTGTGGCAAGGAATGACAACCGAACAAGAGAGCGGCGGACGCGCCATACGCGGGCGCGCGGCGATGTATTGGACGGAAGAAACGAAACGAAGTATGGGCACCTCGGGCACGACCGCATTCAGCAGGGTCCCGATAACCGGAATGCGCTTGGGAACCGGCAGCGTGAAGCCATCTTCTACAGTGTCGAAACCCTGAAGATGCAGGACGCTGCAGATATCCTTGTTGGTAATAAAGTTTCGCGGTGATTCTGGAAAACGCAATCCCAGTTTACTGGCCAAACGCAGCAGCGGGGCCCACAGCGGATTGTTGGTGGTGATGATCAGCAGCGTATGTTCGCGGATCGCGGGTTTCAAGCTTTCCATAGTGTCCCAAACGTCGTAGACGTAATCGAGCATGTTGGTCATCACCACGTACTGCGGCTCGAAGGACCGCGGCAGGTTCACCGAATCGACGTCGACGGTATGAAACTCAAGCTGAGGATGCTTTTGCAGCGCCCTGTTGGTCAGCGCCTGCGCGAAGTTTAGGCCCACGCCCGAGCTCGGCCTTAGCGAAGCCAGTAGATCGCCGACACCGCTCCCCAGTTCCAATACTTTCGATCCGGGCGGGATCATGCCGCCAATCAAGTGCGTGAGGCAGGCGTGGTAGAGAGGATTCTTGCGCTGCCACTGTTCCCAATCGGGAGCGACATGTTCGAAATAGTCTTTAATGATCGATTTGCTCACGGCCCCTCCCGCCGTGTCATGCGCGCAGGCCACGCGAACCGGGCTTCACTCCAGCGATCAACCATTTTCCCTGCTAGACGGAAATGAAAGCTCATCGATGTCATCTTACCGCGGGTTGGCCAAGGGTAGTTGAGTTAGGGCTGGGAATCGGTATCATCGCTTTCGATGCC
The DNA here is from genome assembly GCA_035603095.1 of Candidatus Acidiferrales bacterium. GTDB lineage: Bacteria > Acidobacteriota > Terriglobia > Acidiferrales > UBA7541 > Acidiferrum. Next base: position 1,166 of record DATNLB010000092.1, on the reverse strand, counting down.
GGTGGTGGCGATTCACTTTCCGGGATGCGTTCCCATATGTACGCATTCCAATCTCCAAGCTTCACGTAGTTCGGCGATAGCGCTACTGTTCGCCGGTAATGGGAGGTGAGGTAGCCGCCCATCGTCTGGTCGAAATCCGTGCCGAACCTGAGCACACCGTACTCCGGGAAGAGGCGATTGGACCAGACAAGATAACGGACTGGTTTCTCCTCAATCTCCCGGATGGTCTCCTCGGTCATTTTTCCGGGAACCAGAGAGCCCGGTGTAAATTGAAGAATTCGAGTGGGGCAATGCGTCCCTGAGAGGAAATACAGACTGGCATCCTCGGGGACGGAGAGAACCGCTTCGCCCTTGGCGTTCTTCTCCTTCATGAATCGAATGCCTGCGCGATATTGCTCCGCCAAACTCATTTTGACGACGATCGTCCCGCGTTCCGTCGTCAGCGGCACCCAGCCTGCCGTTTGCGTCACCACTCTTATGGTATAGAGCGCGGGCACCGCCACGCACCCTAAACATAACAGCCACTCGGCCGGGAAAACGATGCGGTGCGCACTGCCGGACTGAGGAATTAGCGGACGCAGGAGCAGCAGAAAGGAGAGAACCACCGGCCCGTTATAATAGATTGCGTACTCACCGGGAGTCATCCGCAGCAAGATTCGAAACGCAAGCAGGCTGGAAAAGATCAACAAGAAAATAAATCCGGAAGCGCGCTGGAGGTTTGGCAGCCGCCAGAAATACAATAAAGCGGCCATGGCTGCCACCGTGACATACAGGACCATATCTTTAGGAAAGAAGATCGCGCGTAACATGTCATACGCGGGGAAGAAAATCACGAGGTAAGCGACTGTCGCAAGGAAGAGCACCGCCCTCAAACGAATCGAGCGCCGGTCGGTACCCTTCCAAGTCAGGATCAAATGCAGCCCTTGCCAGCATCCCAGAAAAACCAGTGTTTCCTTCGCAGCTTCGGCAAATGCGCGAAGCGACAGGCTGAAACCTGTCCGGTCGAGCCAATATTTACCGTAGACTTTCATGAAATAAGACGATGGCCAGGTCATGAAGTTTTCGTCCAGGATGAAGTCGACCCCCGCGATCGATATCATCCAGCGGATGACCAAGGCACAAATGAGGACTCCGGGCAGAATGGCGATCACATCTCTCGGAATAGA
>DATNLB010000102.1:0-5037 GCA_035603095.1 Candidatus Acidiferrales bacterium | reverse complement strand
TAATGACAAGCATCTTGCCAGCTCACGCCCGGCCAGCGTTTTCGCCAGGTGAGGAGTTGCACACAGACCAGGACGTGTATGCGGCGCTCGCGGGTGAAAAAGAAAACCAGCGCCTCGGCGCGCTGGCGCGGCAGCTGCGCCAGTTGGATGTGCAGCTCCGGTATATTCCCGCAGAGATGTTCCTGCGAAAGGCCGTCGAAGGATATCTGGAAAGCAAACGGGAGCAGCGGCTGTGATTTTGGATCTCGAACGATTTCAGACGCAGGCAGGACCGCGCTGGAGCAACCTCGAATCGCTGCTCGTTGCGATAGAAGGCCGGCCGGACCGCCGGTTGAATCCCGTGGAAGCCGAACAACTGCAGGAGCTTTACGCGCAGGCCGCGGTGGATTTGAATCGCGTCACACACGGGGCGTTGGCGCCCGAGCTACGACAGTATCTCGAGCGGTTGGTGGCGCGAGCCTATACGGAACTGCACTACGTTCCGCCGACGCGCTCTGAACTCTGGCAGCCGCGCCGCTGGCTGAGAATCTTCACGCTGTTCCCAGAAACGTTCCGGCGGCAGTCTCGGTATTTCGCACTGTCCATGCTGATTACGCTGCTGGGCTGCGCGCTGGGCGGACTAGCGGTGCGCTATGACCCCGCCGCCGTGGACGTGCTGCTACCTGCGAACTACCTGCGCAATCCGGCGCAACGTGTGCATGAAGAGGAGCAAGCGAAGAATCAGGATCGGCACTCGACGCAGGCTGAAGCCGCATTCTCGGCGCAGCTGATCCGGCACAACGTCGAGGTGGCGATGCTCGCGGCAGCGCTTGGCGTAACGTTCGGTATCGGGACGGCGCTCCTGCTGTTCGAGAATGGCGTTCTGCTCGGGGCCGTGGCAGTGCGCTACACGCAGCAGGGCTTCGGGCTATTCATGTCGGCGTGGCTGCTGCCGCATGGCGTCTTCGAGATTCCATCGATCCTGATCGCCGGGCAAGCAGGGTTCTACCTGGCGCGCGTACTGCTGCGCCGGCGCGAGGATCGCGATGTGCGTCAATCCATCCGCGAATGGCTCGTGCTAATCGCCGGGACGGCGATGATGCTGGTGTGGGCCGGAGTGATGGAAGCGTTTTTTTCACAGCATCACGAGCCGGTTCTGCCGTACTGGTTCAAAGTTGCGTTTGGCGGAGCGGAACTCGCGCTGCTGACGGTCTATCTAGTGCTGATCGGGCGAAGAAAGACTGATGCCGAAGCGGATAACAGAGTTCCTGCGGAGACCAAATGACGGGTTCTCAGCCAATGCGCTGGGCCACAACGGCCGAACTGACTATTGCCACGCCGGAGGGCGTACTCTTTCGACTGCCCTTGGCGGGTCCCGCTTCCCGGCTTTACGCCATGCTGCTCGATATCGCCATCGTGCTGGGGACAGTGAACGGAATTGGGCTACTGATTTATCGGATTTTCGCGAAAGCGCCGGGATTTGGAGTCATGGTAATCACGCTCGCGGAATTCGCTATCGGGTTTGCGTATGGCGCATTGCTGGAAGGCTTTTGGAACGGGCAGACGATCGGAAAACGCCTGTTCCATTTGCGGGTGATTGACCAGTCCGGACTTACGCTGCGGATCGAACAGGCGTGGGTGCGGAATCTGATGCGCGTGTTCGATGCCCTGCCATTCGCATATCTGGTTGGAGGACTTTCCGTACTGAGCAATCCGCTGATGCAACGCTTCGGCGACCGCGTGGCGGGGACGCTCGTTATACGCCAATCGCCACTGGTTGCGCCAGGAGAGGAATTCTGGACACACCAGAAGTACAACTCGTTTATGGACTATCCCACAGTCGCGATGAAACTCCGCCGAGCGGCGACGCCGGAACTGGCCAGCCTGATTCAAGATGCGCTGCGGCGGCGCAACGAACTGGCTTCTTACGCCCGCCGGGAAATCTATCGCGAACTCGCCGCGTATTTGCAGACCGAAATCTCCCCTTTTCCCGACGAACTGGTAGAGATGCTTAGCGATGAGCAGTATTTGATTAACGCGGCCGGCGTGCTGTTCGGGGATCAACGGCTATCGAGACTTCACGGTTGACAATTGACACTTGTTCTGCGCTCGTAACAAAGTCCATGGCGACGGGGAGAAAATGTGACGATACCCCGGCGCCAAAGCCGTCGCAGTCCGGGTCGTGTACCTCTGTCATTCGCCAAAACTCCGGCCGACTAACTTCGCTGCTGTAACTTTGTTACGGCGATGATTTTGGCGAGGGGCAGCTGTCAGCTCGCCTGTCACCCGCCTAGCAGGGTTGTCCCAGGGACGCTTCAGGTCACCGAGCGTTCCCCTGTAAAGGGATTCTCCCAGACCTCGCCGACTTTTATGGGTCTGCGATCCGGCGCGCCGTTCGGGTCGGGTGCGACATTCGCGCCCAAGTCATAGGGGACGTTTGGTCGGCAACTCTTCCCCAATCCGATAAGGGAAGAGTTGCCCGTCATCCGCCCGAAACTACGTGTGCGCTGCCGGAGCAGTGGCGGCTGAACGCCAGCCAAAATCCTTTTTAGCCGGAAGGCCAATAAGGTCATACAATCATTCAAACATTCAAAGCCGGAGGGATAATGCACACATTGTTTCAAGACCTTCGATTTGCATTACGCACGCTTCGCAAGAGCATGATGCTGACCTTGGTGATCGTTGCGTCCTTAGCCATCGGAATTGGTGCGAATTCGGCGATTTTCAGTGTCGTGGACGCGCTACTGCTGCGTCCACTCCCGTACCCGGAACCGGACCGGCTGGCTGCCGTCTGGCTGCATTCTCCTGCAATCGGCATCTTGCGCGACTGGCCATCTCCAGGTCAGTACATTGATATCCAGAACGAGAATCATTCCTTCGAGCTGATGGCGCTTGCGCAGAGCCGCACTTTCATTTTGACGGGCCGCGAGCAACCGGAGCGAATTGACGGAGTGCGGACGCAATCCAGCCTGCTGGAGATGCTCGGCGCGAAACCTCTACTCGGGCGTTTGTTGTTGCCGGAAGAGGACAAGCCCGGCAAAGCGGATGTGGCCGTTCTCAGTGAACCGGTTTGGAAACGGCTATTCAATTCGGACCCGGGAATCGTAGGGAAGACGATTGTGATGAATGGTAACCCGTTTATCGTAGTGGGTGTGCTTCAGCATGGTTTCCTACTGAACGCCGAAGTCATGCCGTCGGAAGGACCGATGGACAAGATGGACGTCTATGCGCCCTTGCCCCTGGGCGCCGACGCGGTGAAAAACCGCGGCGACGAAAATTACAACATCATGGCCCGGCTAAAGCCGGGCGTCTCGGTGAAGCAGGCGCAGGCGGACATCGAAGTGATCGCCAGCCGTATCCGAGAGAAGGACAAGCGCGATGCCAGCTTCGGCATGCATGTTGTGGGGCTGCAGGAGCAGGTCGTCGGGGACGTCCGCCGGGCGCTGCTGGTGCTGCTCGGGTCGGTCGGGCTGGTGCTGCTGATCGCGTGCGCCAACGTTGCAAACTTGCTGCTCACGCGTGCGGCAGGGCGTGAAAAAGAGGTGGCCATCCGCACAGCTTTGGGTGCAGGCTGGCAACGGCTGGCGCGACAACTGCTTACGGAGAGTGTTCTCTTGGGACTTCTTGGCGGTGGGGCCGCGCTGTTGGTCGCGCAACTGAGTATTTACATGGTGCGCACGATGAATCCCGGAAACATTCCGCGATTGGAAGACATTGCAATCAATAGCGCGGTCCTGATGTTCACACTTGGCGTCTCGCTGGCGACTGGAATTCTGTTCGGTGTTGCACCGCTATGGCGTGCCATCAAAGTGGATTTGAACACTTCGCTCAAAGCAGGTGGTCGCAGCGGGCAGAGCGACGGTGGTTTGCACGTGCGCCGCCACAGTTTGCGGGGCTTGCTGGTCGTTTCCGAGTTGACTCTGTCGTTGATGCTTCTAATTGGAGCCGGGCTACTGGTTCGCAGCTTCGTGCGATTGCAGAGCGTGCCGCCGGGGTTCACTACCGATCGTGTGCTGACGATGGAGGTGGCCGTAGCGGGCCGGAAGTACCAGAACGATAAAAACGATAAACCAATCATTAATTTCTACAAGGAAATCGAGAACCGTGTCGCGCATCTGCCCGGCGTGGTGGCGGAAGGAGTGGTTTCGGCACTGCCGCTGACGGGTGAGGTAGGTTGGGGGCAAATCAACGTGGAGGGCTATGCACCGCCGCCAGGGCAGGAGCTGCAAGCGGATGTTCGCGTCGCAAGCACGGATTATTTTCGGACGATGGAGATTCCTCTGCGCAAGGGCCGATTTTTCACCGAAGATGATAACGCAGAGAAGCCTCAAGTGGTTATCATCGACGAGAAATTCGCACAGCGCTTCTGGCCGGACAGCGATCCCATTGGAAAACATTTGTGGTGGGACCCCAAGAAGCCGATGACGATCGTGGGTGTGGTGGCCGTAGTCAAGCAATACGGCCTGGAGACGGACGGCAAGATCGCGACCTATTTTCCACAACAGCAGCACCCCGGCAATAGAATGTTTCTGGCGGTGCGCACGTCATCGGAAGTGGCAGGGCTGGCTTCAGCAGTCGTCAGCGAAATCCACGCGGTCGATCCGGACGTGGTGGTCTACGGAATCCGGACAATGCAGGAGCGGCTGTACGACTCGCTGGCGCGGCAGCGCTTTTCAAGCACCATGCTGGGAGCATTTTCGTTGTTCGCGCTGTTATTGGCGGCTGTGGGCCTCTACGGCGTAATGTCGCATCTGGTGACGCAGAGCACCCACGATATCGGCGTGCTAGTGACATTAGGCGCACAGCCCGGGAACATCATCGGGCTGGTGGTGCGGCAGGGGATGGAGTTGGCAGGGGTTGGAATCGTTGTGGGCCTTGCGGGCGCAGCCGCGTTGACTCGCGTGATGTCCAGCTTGCTATTTGGGGTGAGTACGACAGACGCATTTACCTTCGGGATAGTACCAGCGCTGTTGGCGGCGGTAGCGTTTGCCGCGACCGTCATCCCGGCGTGGAGAGCAACTCAAGTGGATCCGATGGTCGCGTTGCGAGAAGAATAGC
>DATNLB010000715.1:0-2530 GCA_035603095.1 Candidatus Acidiferrales bacterium | reverse complement strand
CACGGAGCCTCCGCTCCCACGAACCGCGACTGGTGGCCGAATCAGGTGAACCTGAAGGTCCTGCACCAGCACTCAGACCTCTCTGATCCGATGGGTAAGGAGTTCGATTACGCCAAGGAGTTCAAGAGTCTTGATCTGAATGCTGTGATCAAAGACCTTCATGCGCTCATGACCGACTCGCAGGATTGGTGGCCGGCCGACTTCGGGCACTACGGAGGGCTGTTCATCCGCATGGCGTGGCACAGTGCAGGCACGTACCGCATCGGCGATGGCCGCGGCGGAGCCGGGGCTGGGCAGCAACGCTTCGCACCGCTCAATAGCTGGCCGGACAACGTGAACCTCGACAAGGCACGCCGGCTGCTCTGGCCCGTCAAGCAGAAATATGGCCGAAAGATCTCGTGGGCTGACTTGATGATTCTCGCTGGCAACGTTGCCCTTGAATCGATGGGATTCAAAACCTTCGGTTTCGGCGGCGGACGCGCGGATGTGTGGGAGCCCGAAGAGGTGAATTGGGGGCCGGAAGGCACGTGGCTGGCGGACGAGCGCTACAGCGGCGATCGTGATCTGCAGAGTCCTCTCGGCGCGGTGCAGATGGGCCTGATTTACGTGAACCCGGAAGGGCCTAATGGAAAGCCGGATCCTGTCGCAGCGGCAAGGGACATTCGCGAAACATTTCGCCGGATGGCCATGAACGACGAAGAAACAGTCGCACTGATTGCCGGCGGGCACACCTTCGGGAAGACCCACGGCGCTGCAGTTCCCGCTGACTACGTCGGCGCCGAACCAGAAGGTGCCGACATTCAGGACCAGGGCTTCGGGTGGAAGAATAAGTTTGGAAAAGGTTTTGGAGCTGACACCATCGGCAGCGGCTTGGAAGTCACTTGGACACAGACACCGACCAAGTGGAGCAACAACTTCTTCAACAACCTGTTCGGCTTCGAATGGGAACTGACCAAGAGCCCGGCCGGCGCGCACCAGTGGACGCCGAAAAATGGCACAGGCAACGCCACGGTGCCGGATGCCCACGATCCTTCAAAGCGTCACGCTCCATCCATGTTGACCACTGACCTCGCCTTACGGTTCGATCCTGCTTACGAAAAGATTTCACGGCGCTTCCACGAGCATCCGGATCAGTTTGCGGATGCATTCGCGCGGGCGTGGTACAAGCTGACGCACCGCGACATGGGTCCGATCGTGCGTTATCTCGGCCCGCTGGTTCCGAAGGAGCAGCTGCCATGGCAGGACCCGATCCCCGCTGTGAATCATCCGCTGGTCAACGAGCAGGACGTTGCTGCTCTGAAGGCGAAGATTCTCGCGTCTGGCCTATCCGTTTCCCAGCTGGTCTCGACGGCTTGGGCGTCGGCGTCGACGTTCCGCGGCTCTGATAAGCGCGGTGGGGCCAACGGCGCGCGCGTTCGCCTCGTGCCGCAAAGGTTCTGGGAGGTTAACCAACCCACGGAATTGGAGAGGGTGCTGGCGAAGCTGGAAGCAATCCAGAACGAGTTCAATGCTTCTGCGTCTGATGGGAAGAAAGTCTCGCTAGCGGACCTGATCGTTCTCGGCGGCGATGCGGCGATCGAGAAAGCCGCGAAAGACGCCGGAACCGACGTGAAGATCCCCTTCACGCCGGGGCGCATGGACGCGTCGCAGGAGCAAACTGATGTGGAATCCTTCGAACCGCTCGAACCAAAAGCAGATGGATTCCGCAACTATTTGCGGGGCAAGCAGCGGCTGTCGGCTGAGGAGTTGCTGGTCGATAAGGCGCAATTGCTGAAGCTGACCGCGCCTGAGATGACGGTCCTCGTCGGTGGTCTGCGCGTTCTCGGGGCAAACACCGGAAATTCCAAGCACGGCGTCTTCACCAGCAAGCCCGGCACGCTGACCAACGACTTCTTCGTCAACCTTCTCGACATGAGCACGCAATGGCAGCCGTCCAATCACTCCAATGGCTCTGGCGAAGTGTACGAAGGACGCGACCGCAAGACGAACCAGGTCAAGTGGACCGGCACCCGCGTCGACCTGATCTTCGGTTCGCACTCGCAGCTGCGTGCCCTCGCGGAAGTCTATGCCTACATGGACTCCAAGGAGAAGTTTGTGAAAGACTTCGTGGCGGCGTGGATCAAGGTGATGGATCACGATCGGTTTGAGGTGGCCTGAGCTCGACGGAAAAGAGAGCTGTTAAGACCCATTTTTTGTGTTTGGATCGGCAAAAATGGAGGCGGCGCTTTTCTTGGCTCGCGCGGGGCTGGATCGCGCCACCTCTGATTCTGCATGGTCTTAATCGCTGAAGGCGCCGAGTAGGCTCGGGAGCTTTCGGTCGAGTTCTCGGACGGACAAACCATCAGGAGGATGACTGGCGTCGCTGAGTAAGTCAGCTGCTGTTCCCCCTTACTCCGGACTAGAAGTCGGTTTCACTAGATAGGTAACAACAAACGCCCTTGCAACAACCATTCGCGGTGGCCCTCGTGGTTCTGGATTCGCGGGCGCCTCGCCGACTTCCCGTTACTGAATCCCTGCGGCCCGTTTAAAT